>NZ_FMWY01000033.1:0-41969 GCF_900103145.1 Nitrosospira sp. Nsp18
AAGCTGAGATAAACTATTATCAGCAACTGGCTGAAAAAACCACGCTAGAAGTTTAACTTAAACCAAACAGCCTCCATGAAACTCGGGGCGATTCAGATCTTATAGCTATCAAAGCTCGAGCATGTAATCGCACCTAGGTTGAGCTTTTTTTTGCCGCTATGTTACTTTGCCATGCAAACAAGCGGTAAGGAGCAATAAGCGTTTTTTTGCTTAAATTGGATTTGTTGGAGAGCGTCAAATGAGTATTTCATAGAGTACCTAGACTCTGTGCCTACCTAAATTCGAATCTTGAGCGCCTACATTCTGGCTCAAGAAGCCTTCTTAAGGAAAATCAAATGAGCAGTCAAATGGATGATCTTTTCGGTCATGACGGGTTTTACTATGGGCATGACCATCTTTGGGGGTCTGACGTTTGGCTGCACATTATCTCCAACGCGATTTCTGCTCTGGCATATTTTTCCATTGTTTTTTTGCTAGCTTGTTTCCTAAGACGCCGCCCTGATTTAGGATTCAAATCTGCGTTTATGATGTTCGGGCTATTTATTATGTTGGGTGGGGTTAGCCATTCAGCAAATATCGTAACGCTTTGGACGCCGACATATTGGCTGGGAAGCGTCATCAAGGTTTTAAGCGCCTTTACCTCACTTGCCACCGCGGTAATGTTATGGCCATTAATAATCAGGGCCCTAGCTCTTCCCAAGCCGAGCGAGCTGTTGAGGCATGCTTCGGAGATACAAACAGAACTCCGCGGTAATACTGCCGAGGGCAATGCAATAGAAATTGGGCTCCGTCTGAACATTAAGAACGGCAACGAAATACAAATTGGGCTCCGTCGGAACATTACGGAAGGCAACGAAACACAGATGGGGCTTCGGCGCGATATTACCGAGGGGGATGAAATACAGGCGGGACTCCGCCGGAACATTGCGGAAGGTAATGAAATACAGACAGGACTCCGTCGGAAAATTACTGCCGGCCAGTTTGCAGAAAAGGTGCTATTTGAAGAAAAGGAGCTCTTGCGCATTACATTAAACTGCATTGGGGACGCGGTTATAACAACGGACACTTCAGGCACAGTTACTTATCTAAACCCGGTCGCCGAATGCATGACCGGCTGGACTTCAGCAGAAGCTAATGGCCTTCCGCTGCGCGATGTTTTTCATATCATAGACGCATACACACGTGAACTCGCTCCGAGCCCGGTCGAGTTGGTTCTTCAGCAAGAGCAGTCTGTGCGTCTGGCAATTAATACGGTCCTGATACAACGCGGCGGCACGACTTATCCTATTGAAGACTCGGCGGCGCCGATACGGGACCAAAATGGAAGAATCGTAGGCACAATTCTTGTTGTTCCATGACGTAACGGAAGCGAAAGAAATGGCGGCCCAGGTAACTTATCAGGCGTCGCATGATGCGTTGACCGGCCTTCTTAACCGGCGCGAGTTTGAACGACGCGTGGAGCACGCATTGCTGACGGGCAAACAGGACTCTAAGCAGCATACGTTGCTGTATCTCGATCTTGATCAGTTCAAGATCGTGAACGATACCTCCGGCCACGTGGCTGGCGATGAATTATTGAGACAACTAACCGGCATACTGCAAGCCAAGCTCCGCAAAAGCGATACGCTGGCTCGTCTAGGTGGCGATGAGTTTGGCGTGTTGCTGGAATCTTGCCCCACGGAAGCTGCCTTTAGGGTGGCGGAGCTACTGCGAAAAACGGTGCGAGAATTTCGTTTTGTTTGGGAAGAGAAGATGTTCCAGCTCGGTTTAAGTGTCGGACTGGTTACTTTCAGCGACGGCAAAGAGACACTCGGGGATGTCCTACGTATGGCTGATGCGGCCTGCTATCTTGCCAAGGACAAGGGCCGCAATCGCGTGCAGATCTATTCACCGGAAGACACAGGACTCGCGCTACGTCATGGAGAAATGGGATGGGTAGTGCGGATTCAGAAAGCACTGGAAGAGAATCGTTTCGTCCTGTACTCGCAAAAAATATTGGGATTGAATAGTTTAGAGGATGGCGATCACTATGAACTACTACTTCGAATGCAAGGCGAGGACGGAACACTAATACCGCCGATGGCATTCATCCCGGCAGCGGAGCGCTACGGCTTGATGCCTCAACTCGATCGTTGGGTGGTCACTACCGCTTTTTCGCAATACGAGGGCCGGCATCCGCCGGGTACTTCTGTCGGCACATGCTCTATCAACCTTTCCGGCGCATCAGTCTGCGATGAAAATTTTTATGAATTCGTAATCGAGCAATTCGCCCTGTATAAGGTTCCGCCTGAGGGGATCTGTTTCGAAATCACGGAAACCTCGGCAATTGCAAATCTGACTCAAGCGGTTATTTTGATGGGAAAATTAAAAAAAATTGGCTGCCGGTTTTCCCTTGATGATTTTGGGAGCGGGATGTCTTCATTTACTTATCTCAAGCGTTTGCCAGTCGATTATTTAAAAATCGACGGCGGGTTCGTAAAGGGCATGGTGGATGATCCCATTGACAAGGCAATGGTCGAGGCAATCAATTCCATAGGGCATGTCATGCATATCAAAACGATCGCTGAATTTGTGGAGAACAGTGCAATTTTGGATCTGTTACGACGTATGGGCGTGGATTATGCCCAGGGATATGGAATCGAAAAGCCGCGTTTGAATTGTCTTTCAGAAACCTAATGGAAATTTGACGCTGGCTTTCCGACGGATTTGTTTTCCCCGCCTCGCTCGGATGGCAGGAACCACTGTTCTCATCTCATATCTTCTCGTGCCATCAGTGTTTTTGCTGCATCAATTCCCCGCGCACCACAATCAAAATACCAATCGCGCTCATCATCGCTCCATGAATCCATAGAATTATTCCGCCGATCTGCTGATCCGCTATCGCGTCCAATCCTCCAATCACGCGGCCGCAAATCGTGTATATCGGGTAGAGTTCGCTGGAAGCGAAGAATATCATTGCGCCTATCACGATTTGTGGCGGAATGACTGCGAGCATCATGGCAATCCGCGAACCCGGCGATAGCCGGACCGAAAATACGGGCCCACGATGGAGAACGATCCCCCAGAAGAATAAACCGTTTATAAACATGCTCCAGTTCATCAGGCGATACAAGCGCCAGTCGATCATTGCGGTAAAGTGGACGGAAGGCAATAACCAGAAACCGGTGAGCCCACAGAACAGGGTGACGGCTACAACGGGATTACATAAGGCAGACAAGAGATATTGAACCGGTTTCCACTCCGCGATGAGACGGCACGCTCGCTGCCCAGCCTCAGGCATGCCCGCCCGGAGCGTAGCCACGGGACAGCTCAGCACGATGAGAAATGGCCCAAGGTGATGCAATACAAGATGCTGAAGCCGATGAATGAAGAATTGATGTTCGGCGTAATAATCGAACTGCGTGTGAGAAACCAGATAGGTAAAGGCAAGTCCTGTCCAGAAATATAGTTTCTGTTGAAATCGTGGATTGCTTCTGGCGCCACCTCTCAAAAACAGCACCGCCACAACAACCGTAGCAATAAAAACGGGCGCTGACTCTTCCCAAGGTGTGAACCAATACAACAAGTCCATAACCGAAGAGGTTCCAAAGGTGGCGTTCGGCCCACTCTCGCAATAAAACCGAGCCTTATTCCAGCGTCAGTCTTATTTCAAGTCGGTGCAGTTATTTGGCGTTATCTGGTTTGGGGTTTTACCTATTTGGGTTTTTACCTAATGAGCAGTTTCAAGCAAGCGTCGCAGGTCTTGCACCAGGTGTTCGTCGGAATCGGCGGACGTAGCAAGCAAGCGCGCTCGACTCTGTGAATCAAAAATATACACCGCATCGCCATGATCGATACCGCCGGCTTCACCAATCTTTGAACGAGGACGATAAGCGGCTCGATATTGTTTCGTAAGACGTTCGATATCGCTTGTTGTCCCGGTGAGTCCGATTGCACGGTCAGGATCAAATTGGGTGACATAACGGTGGAGGACTTGCGGCGTATCGCGTCCTGGATCAAGTGTGACAAACAGGATGCGTACTCGGTTCGCATCGTTTCCCAACAACTCCATTACGCGCGCGAGGCGAGCCATAGAAACCGGACACTCGGCATCGCAATTTGTAAACCCGAAGTACATCAATAGTAAATGCCCTTCATAAGCCGTTGGCGTAACAAGCCTGCCGTTATCGGCAGTCAGGGAGAAACTCAGGTCCGGCAGATGGCCGGTCACCTCTTCCACATGCCAGGACTTCTGGGAAATGCATGCGCTCAAGGCGAATACGGCAAACGCTGTCATCAGGGCCAAAATAAACCGGGCTGATACGAAACATTCCATTTCGATTACACTCTTGTTCATCGATAATTTTTTCAGGAATTATTCGTGGTGGAGTTGGCGCGCCTCATTTAATATAGCATTCAATATCCTATTGCACGAACCGAGGAAACCCTTTATATTTCTTCCATGAAGCAAACAAACCACATTCCCCCGCTCCACCTTTTACACCGCCCGCAGCTTCTCGCACGACCGCTGCTGCGCCCCGCGCGCTAATATTATTCTTCCTCTCTAGTTTTTTATCCTGCGGAATCGGTTCCTGGATTCTGTATCGCACTTCAAGTATGCTTCCAGAAACGGAGAAGTCATTGAAAGATCATTTAATTATTTTTGACACCACGCTGCGTGATGGTGAGCAGAGTCCCGGTGCGTCCATGACCAGAGAGGAAAAGGTGCGTATCGCACGGCAACTGGAGCGCATGCGCGTGGACGTAATTGAAGCAGGCTTCCCGGCCGCGTCCAACGGTGACTTCGAGGCGGTGAAAGCGGTAGCGGATTCGATCAAGGACAGCATTGTTTGTGGCCTCGCCCGCGCGACTGAAGCCGATATCAACCGCGCTGGTGAAGCTTTGCGGGGTGCGAGTTCGGCACGTATTCATACTTTTATTGCCACCTCACCCATTCATATGGAGAAGAAATTGCGCATGTCTCCAGACCAAGTGGTGGAACAGGCCGTAAAAGCAGTGAAATGGGCACGTCAATATACGGATGATGTGGAATTCTCACCCGAAGATGCAGGCCGCTCGGACATCACATTCCTCTGCCGTATTCTGGAGGCCGTTATTAATGCGGGCGCCACCACCGTGAATATACCGGACACCGTTGGCTACACGATGCCGGAGCAATTTGGAAAGCTCATTCATACTCTGCGCGAGCGTATACCCAATTCCGATAAGGTGGTGTTTTCGGTGCATTGCCATAACGACCTCGGGTTGGCGGTAGCAAATTCCTTGTCGGCAGTTATGAATGGCGCGCGACAAGTTGAATGCACTATAAATGGCCTGGGTGAGCGTGCCGGCAACGCTGCGCTGGAGGAGATTGTGATGGCGGTACGGACTCGCCAGGATTTTTTCCCCTGCGATATACGCATAGATACGGTTCATATTGTACCAGCAAGCAAACTGGTATCAGGCATTACCGGTTTTCCGGTTCAGCCGAACAAGGCCATCGTCGGCGCCAACGCATTTGCTCATGAATCCGGCATACATCAGGATGGCGTGCTCAAGCATCGCGAAACGTACGAAATCATGCGGGCTGAGGATGTTGGCTGGGGCGCCAACAAATTGCTGCTCGGCAAACATTCCGGACGCAACGCATTTCGGCGCCGTTTGGCGGAGCTCGGAATCGAATTGGAATCAGAAGAGGTGCTCAACGCCACATTTATGCGTTTCAAGGAGTTAGCGGACAAGAAGCACGACATTTTTGACGAAGATCTGCATGCGCTGGTTTCGGACGATGCCATGGCCTTACATGAACACTATAAGCTTCTGTCGCTCACGGCTCATAGTGAAACGGGAGAAACGCCTCATGCGAGTATCGTGATTGCGGAAGAAGGCAGGGAATCACGCGCCGAGTCGGACGGAAGTGGGCCAGTCGACGCCACCTTCCGGGCGATTGAGAAAATCCTGTCCAGCGGCGCCGAGCTGCAGTTATTCTCTGTCAATGCCATAACAAGCGGTACCGATTCACAAGGGGAGGTCACGGTACGATTGCAGAAATCCGGCCGCATCGTCAATGGCAACGGCGCGGATACGGATATCGTCGTGGCTTCTGCCAAAGCCTATCTCAGCGCACTTAACAAACTTCACAGCAAGCTCGAGAGGGCTCACCCACAAGTGTAATCGAGTACTAAAAGGGCAGTATCATGGAACAGATGCAAGATTTGTTGTCTTGCCTCAAAAGCATGGGATGCAGGCCGAGCTTTTCTCTCCATCCTGTCAATCGGTCTCACGACTGCTCATGAAATCCTCGCGGTCGCTGGATTTTATACGCTATGTTCTTGTGCGCTTTTTTCAACATAACTGCACGCAGGTTGCCGCCAGCCTCACCTTTACGACACTGCTCTCATTGGTGCCGTTGATCGCTATTGCGCTGTCTGTCGTGGCGGCATTTCCTGCCTTTGGAGAAATGTCGGCTCAAATAAAGACATTTATCCTCACTACCATGATGCCGGAAGCGGCAAACAAGGTTATTGCAGTATATATGCAGCAGTTCGCCGATAATGCGGTAAAGCTTACCGCCATCGGCACCGCTTTTCTGGGCGTGACAGCGCTTGCCCTTATGTTGACGATTGATAAAGCGCTGAATGCCATCTGGCGCGTGACGCGGTTGCGTCCGCTTTTGCATCGACTGCTGATCTATTGGGCTGTGCTGACCATCGGTCCGTTATTGATAGGCGCAAGCTTGTCGCTTACTTCCTGGCTGATCAGGATATCCATGGGCCTGACTCAAAGTATTCCAGGCATTGATGTCGCGCTTCTGCAACTGGGACCGCTAATGCTGACAAGTATCGCATTTTCGGTTCCATATCTTATCGTGCCTAATCGTCAAATTTCGTGGCGCCATGCCGCAGCCGGCGGCTTGGCCGCAGCGGTGGGATTTGAGATAATGAAACAGGGATTCGCTTTTTACATTACCCAGTTTCCCACTTATCAGGCAGTATATGGGGCATTTGCCATTATACCCATATTTCTTATGTGGATATATCTCTCATGGCTGATGGTATTGCTCGGGGCTGTGATTGCCGCTTCGCTGTCAAGTTGGCGTTTCGGCGATTGGCGGCACGACCCGACAGCGCAGGGTAAGCAATTTTTGGACGCATTACGCCTGTTGAAGGTATTAGGTGAAGCGCTCGGGAAAGGCACAGTTGAAACCTATTCCAGTTTGCAACAACATCTAAAGCTGAGTCTGGAAGAAATGGAGCCGATACTGGCGCTGCTGAGTCAAGCGAATCTGGTTCAGCAGGTAAAAACAGGAGGGTGGGTTCAAATAATTGACCCCGGGCAAGTTACAGTGGCTGATATGTATCGCCTCTTTGCATTTCGCCCCGAGGCGCTGCGGTCGGCAGCGGCAGGTAGTGTAGAGCTGGAGCGTCTGCTGGAGAACATTACGACGGGTATGAACGAAAAAATGAATGTATCGCTAGCGCAACTTTTTGCGCCAAAACCCGATAATGAAGGGCATGTTTTCGCGTGAGTATTCCTTATAAAAACGGATTCGGCAAGAAATGATGCGCTGCCTTTCTCTCGCCTCGTACCTGGTGCTGTGCCTGTTGATTTCACTGCCGGTCAACGCGCAAGCGGTTAACGCCCAGACAACGGGCTTTACGTTCACGGATCATACCGGGAAAAAGCTCACGCTCTCCGACTATAAGGGCAAGTGGGTACTGATAAACTTCTGGGCGACGTGGTGTCCGCCGTGTCTGAAAGAAATTCCGGATCTCGTGTCGCTCTATGAGAGCCGAAAAAAAGATGTCATGATAATTGGCGTAGCAATGGATTATCGCGATCCGAAAACCGTGTTGAAATTCGTAAAATCCCTGTCCATTTCCTATCCAATCGTACTTGGCGATAGAAAAATTGCCGCGCAAATCGGTCCGGTGTCCATGCTGCCTACCACGTACTTGTTTAATCCGGATGGCAAGCCGGCAGCCTATAAGGTAGGGTTGATTTCCCGCGAAGACCTGGAAGAATTTATGCGGGAAGATTCCCGTGATTCAAAGGATGCGCGCTCTGGCAGGGTACCAAACCGAAAAGACAGGTAAATCACTACGCTTAATCCTCTTAATCCTTATGCTTGAGAGTCCTCCGCTTGCCACACCATCATTGCACCTGAATCAACGCCGGGATCGCAACTGAGTAACGGCAAGCGCAAGTGAAAGCGAGAAGGGAACGCTCGCATCACGCTCCACATATTTGTAATTTTAAAAAATCACTCACATCCGTCAGAGGGACAATCTGCGATTTTTCATCCCGCCGTCCTTGATACTCGATATTTCCCGCCTTCAGGCTCCGGTCGCCGATGACAACACGATGCGGTATGCCGATCAACTCCATGTCCGCAAACATTACTCCCGGCCGTTCATCACGGTCATCAAGCAAAACATCGATACCGGCGCCGAGTAGGTTGGCATACAACTTCTCTGTTTCGATCCCGACCTGTGCGTTTTTCTTTAAGCCAATAGGAATGATGACCACCTGGAAGGGTGCGATCGCTGCCGGAAAAATAATACCGCGCTCATCATGGCTCTGCTCGATGGCCGCCGCTACGATACGCGATACGCCTATTCCGTAGCACCCCATTTCCATGGGCCGGGCTTGCCCGGATTCATCAAGGTAGGTGGCTTTCATCGCTTCGGAATACTTGGTGTGTAATTTGAAAATGTGCCCCACCTCTATGCCACGGCAGATATCCAGCTTTCCCAGGCCATCCGGCGAAGGGTCGCCGGCAACTACGTTGCGGATGTCGAAAATATGGTCAGGCTCTTGCACATCCCGACCAAAATTAACATTAACCAGATGGTAGTCCTCTTCATTCGCCCCACAGACGAAATCGCTCATTGCAACTACCACACGGTCTGCGATAAGCGGAAGGCGCAGCCCGACCGGCCCTATATAACCGGGAAGACAACCGGTTTGCACGCGGATTTCTTCTTCGCTAGCCAACCTGAAATCGGAGAGGAAAGGAATTTTGCGGGCTTTAGTCTCATTGAGATGATGATCGCCGCGTAGCAACAATAGATACATTTTTCCATCCGCAACGACCGCCAGCGTTTTTACGGTCTGCTCGACAGGAACGCTCAGCGCTGCCGCGACCTCTTCGCAGGTTTTTTTTGACGTTGTTTCGACTTTACGCAGCAAGCCGTTCGCAGCCTCGCGGGACTTTACCGGCTGTAGCGACTCGGCCATTTCAATGTTGGCGGCGTAATCAGAATCGGGGCAAAAAGCGATGGCATCTTCGCCCGAGTCTGCCAAAACATGAAACTCATGCGAGCCACTTCCTCCTATCGGCCCGGTATCCGCCGTTACTGCGCGAAATCTCAATCCCAGGCGGGTAAATATGCGGCAATAGGCGTCATGCATTGCGCGATAGGTTTGCTCCAGGCTATCAATACCGGCGTGAAATGAATAAGCGTCTTTCATTACGAATTCGCGCGCGCGCATGACACCGAAGCGGGGCCGGATCTCGTCGCGAAATTTGGTCTGAACCTGGTAGAAAACGATGGGCAACTGGCGATAACTCTTGATTTCTCGCCGCGCTATGTCAGTAACAACTTCCTCGTGCGTGGGGCCAAAACAGAAGTCGCGCTGGTGCCTGTCCTTGATTTTCAACATTTGTGGACCGAATACATCCCAGCGACCGGTTTCTCGCCATAATTCAGCAGGTTGAACCGCCGGCATCAGAAGTTCCAGTGCGCCATTCGACTCCATCTCCTCCCGCACAATATTTTCAACCTTGCGCAATATTTTCAGGCCCAGCGGCATCCAGGTGTAAAGTCCGCTCCCGAGACGCTTGATGAGGCCGGCGCGCAGCATCAGCTTGTGGCTGACCAGCTCTGCTTCGGCAGGCGCTTCCTTAAGCGTGGAAATGAAAAAACTCGATAAGCGCATACGTGGTCCATCGTAACGATCAATATGCAATTCTACTCTGAAAAGCGCTAACGTATTTTATCCGATCAGCATGTAAGGGAATTTCATCGGGAAAATGGGAGCTATAATAAAAAGCCTGGCGCGATCATCTTCCTGAGATGAATTCCGGCCCTTGCTACGCCAACTGGTGACATACCTTGGGCTGCCTTTTATTAAACAGTGTGAATGCGCCGCCCGACATACCGTCACTTGTGAGTGACAAGCGCCTTTAAAATCCACCGGTGGAAACGGCGGTTTGAACGGATACTCGTCATCCTTGGCATTGGGATAACGCGTTAAATTGCCCACTACCGGTCCCGCATAGCTTATTTGTACCTTACTTGTTTTATTAAACTCTGCACGGCTTTCAATCTGGGACAAAGTGTGGAAAAATCGAATCCTATTGTAATAGATCAAACGGGTGAATCGCATGATCGACCGTAACGGATATCGCTCGAATGTCGGTATCATTTTACTGAACTCGAAAAACGAAGTATTTTGGGGTAAACGCATCAAGCAGGATTCCTGGCAATTTCCACAAGGGGGCATCAAACCGGGCGAGAGCCCGGAACAGGCAATGTATCGGGAATTGACGGAAGAAGTGGGTTTGCATCCTTGGCATGTGGAAATTATCGGCCGCACGCGGCACTGGTTGCGCTACGAGGTGCCCGATCAATGGATAAGACGCGATTGGCGGGGAAACTATAAAGGGCAAAAACAAATCTGGTATCTGTTGCGTCTCGTTGGACGTGATTGCGACGTATCGCTGCGCACGAGTGTCCGCCCTGAATTTGATGCGTGGCGATGGAACCAGTATTGGGTGGAACTGGAATCCGTGGTCGAATTCAAACGGCAAGTCTATCGCCAGGCTTTGACCGAATTGGCGCGCTTGCTTAACCGCCCTCTCCCGCCATTTGGTGGCGATAATAATAACGGTCGGTCCGGTTATGATGCCAGAGAACAGATTGCGTCCGCGCCTGCGAAACAGGGTGACCAACAATGACTAAACCAGGAACTGGAGTTTTTATCGCGCAGCGTGAAATAAGTTGCGCTGTCACGGTTTTTTCGGCACCTTTGCACCTCACCGGTTGGTGGATGAGCCGGACGTTCACTATTGCTCATGGTATTGCCGGAAGGCCTTGCTTTCCGGATACACCCCTTTTTTAAAGAGTATATTGTTGTGTCGGATATTTTTATTCTCGTCTTCGATCGGCAGATAAGCTTGCCCATGCTGCGATTTTATTAGGCGTAATCGGCTGCGCCATTACAGCCGCGTTTTTTAGGAGATTACCGATGATAATGCGGGCATTGATCATATCGCTGCTATCTGTTGGAACCATTGCCGCGCCCCCCGGGATGGCCGCTGATGAGCCCATCCAGCCGATTCAGGCCGCTGCGCCGAAGAATCAAAACATGGTAGAGCTGGGCAAGATGCTTTTTTTTGACCCACGTTTATCGAAGTCTGGATTCATTTCCTGTAACTCCTGCCACAACCTGAGCATGGGCGGCACGGACAATCTACCAACATCCATCGGCCACAACTGGCACGAAGGACCGATCAATTCACCGACGGTATTGAACTCGAGCATGAGTCTGGCGCAGTTTTGGGATGGCCGCGCCAAAACCTTGAAAGAACAGGCTGGAGGCCCCATTGCGAATCCCGGGGAAATGGGGTTCACCCACGAATTGGCGGTGGGTGTAGTACAGTCCATTCCCCAGTACCGGGCTCGCTTCAAAGAGGTGTTCGGTTCCGACAAAATTGACATTGGAATGGTGACTGATGCAATCGCCGCATTTGAAGAAACCCTGGTCACACCTGATTCTCGCTTCGATAAGTGGCTGAAGGGCGACAAGACCGCGCTCAATCAAAATGAACTGGAAGGATACAAGCTGTTCAAGGAGAGTGGATGTACCGGTTGTCACAACGGTCCTGCCGTGGGTGGGGCTTCCTATCAAAAAATGGGGGTGGTTGAACCTTATAAAACAAAGAGCAAGGCTGAAGGCCGGTTTGGCGTAACCGGCGCAGATGCTGACCGCATGATGTTCAAGGTGCCGACCTTGCGAAATGTGGAACTGACTTATCCCTATTTTCACGATGGCGCTGCTGCGACGCTGGAAGAAGCAGTAGATACCATGGGAAGACTGCAATTGGGCCGCAAATTCAGCAAGGACGAAAACGCAAAGATTGTGGCGTTCCTGAAGACACTGACCGGGAAGCAACCAGAATTCAAGCTACCGATCCTGCCTCCCTCAATCAACGAAACGCCAAAACCTAAACCATTTGGTTAATTACAGGATGTGTGATCTGGCAAACACAGGGCTGAAGTTTCATTGGATGTCCTGAACGCTTGCCCGGGCTGAATGATGGCCTGGGCAAGCGTTCGACCGCGGGGGGACTTATCATTCATTGCAGATTCAAGCCCACCGAGCGTCGCCCACGACTGTGCCCGCAAAAGTAGCAAATACTTTCTTATTGCTCTTTTTATTTCCTCCGATTTCATTTTCTGAAGGATCGGGATCGATCAGATTATCGATCACCGATGTGATCGGATATACAGGAATGACTTCCTGCGGCCTTAGCCTTCAGAAATATGGATTTACTCTTGAAAATCAAGTAGAGTTACTTCTTGAATAATTACAATACGGAGTCCCCGATGAGCGCTAAAGGGCAATTGTTACAAGACCCGTTTTTAAATACCTTACGGAAGGAACATATTCCGGTATCGATCTACCTGGTGAACGGAATCAAGCTACAAGGGCATATCGACTCATTTGATCAGTATGTGGTACTGCTGAAGAATACCGTAACTCAGATGGTGTACAAGCACGCCATTTCTACCGTGGTTCCCGCAAGGGCCGTAAACATTCCATTTGAGGCGCCCCCTATACCTGATGCTTGACCAACCTGTCGGGAATACGCTTAAAACCGACTCTGCTGCTGATTCCGCTGTATTGGTCAGCCTCGATCTTGGCGGCGGCGACTCGGCTGAAAATCTGGAAGAATTACGTCGGTTGGCGGCAAGTGACCAGCTTGCGGTTTCTGCAGTGATTAAAGGTAAACGCGCCAGGCCCGATCCAGCCACCTTTGCAGGTAGCGGAAAGGTGGCTGAAATTTTGCTTGCCCTCGAGCAAACCAACGCCTCGCTGGTTGTCTTCAATCATGATCTGTCTCCTGCCCAGCAGCGCAATCTGGAGCGTAACCTGGGGCGTCGCGTTGTAGATCGTACCAGCCTGATCCTCGATATCTTCGCACAGCGTGCCAAAAGCCATGAGGGTAAGTTGCAGGTGGAACTGGCGCAACTTGAGCATCTCGCCACTCGCTTGGTACGTGGCTGGACGCATCTGGAACGCCAAAAAGGGGGTATTGGCCTGCGCGGCCCCGGCGAGACCCAGTTGGAGACCGACCGGCGCTTGATCGGGAAGCGCGTAAAGCTTCTTAAAGAAAAACTCATTAAATTTCAGCGCCAACGCACATTACAGCGTCGTTCCAGGCAGCGGGCTCAGGTGACGGCTGTTTCCATTGTAGGCTATACCAACGCCGGAAAATCCACGCTATTCAATAGCCTGACTCATGCCCAGGCCTACGTCGCCGATCAGTTATTCGCCACGCTGGATGCCACCACCCGAAAAATGTTTATCCCTGATCGGGGACCGCTTGTGCTTTCAGATACGGTGGGCTTTATCCGGGACTTGCCTCATACGCTCGTTGCTGCGTTCCAGGCCACACTTGAAGAAACCGTACAGGCCGATTTATTGCTACATGTGGTGGATGCGGGGAGCCCTAATCGCGCTGAGCAGATCGATGAAGTAAATAAGGTGCTGAAGGAAATCGGCGCTGACAGGATTCCCCAGATACTGGTGCTGAACAAGGTAGACCTGATCAATTTATCCGTGGGGCGCGCGGGTTATCGGCGTGATGAGTATGGTAGAATCGAACAAATTCGGCTGAGCGCGAAAACGGCCGAGGGGCTTGAGTTTATCAAGTTGGCATTATCGGAAGCAATCGAGGCGCGCACTTTACAAGAAGTCGATAAGCGACTGGGAAGTGGCGGTGCTTGATTGGCGAATAATGATTTAACTATTGGGCAAATAATACGATTTGTATTTCTACGATAGGCTGAAGTTTAGCGTTTTTCACCGTATCGTTTGATGGTTTTATCTACATTAAACAGAAAATAGGAATCATCATGGGATTAAACGATCCTCAGTGGGGAAGAAAAAAAGGTAATTCCGGTCCACCTGATCTGGATCAAATGTGGCGCAACTTCAACAAGAAGCTCAATAATCTTCTAAAACGCAAAGGTGGGAGCGGCGGCGGATCGAGCGGTGAAGGGGGCGGCGATAATCCCCGGCGATATGGCGGCGGTATAGGACTGCTTCTTGGATTGCTTCTGCTGCTGTGGGTAGCCAGTGGATTCTATATCGTGAACGAGGGCCAGCGAGGCATCGTATTACGTTTTGGTAAATATGTGGAAAGTACCCAGGCAGGCCTGCGGTGGCACTTGCCATATCCGGTGGAAGTAGTGGAAGCCGTTAACGTGAGCGGGGTGCGTACGGTAGAAATTGGCTATCGGAACAATGTAAGAAGCAAGGTATTGAAGGAATCGCTGATGCTGACCGATGATGAGAATATCATTGATATTCAATTTGCCGTGCAATACATCCTCAAGAATCCTGAAGAATTCCTGTTTAACAATCGCGAGCCCGAAAATGCGGTGCTACAGGCAGCAGAAACGGCAATACGTGAAATTATCGGTAAAAGCAAAATGGATTTCGTGCTCTATGAGGGACGCGAACAAGTAGCGGCGAAAGCGACCGAGCTGATGCAGGGTATTCTCGATCGTTACAAGATAGGAATTGCCATTAGCAAAGTGACTATGCAGAATGCGCAACCGCCGGAGCAGGTTCAGGCGGCCTTCGACGACGCTGTTAAAGCGGGCCAGGATAGGGAGCGGCAGAAAAATGAAGGCCAGGCCTACGCTAATGATGTCATTCCCAAGGCCAAGGGTAACGCCGCGCGTCTGCTGGAAGAGTCCGAAGGATACAAGCAACGGGTGATCGCAAGTTCAGAGGGTGAAGCCAACCGGTTTAAACAGGTTCTTGTTGAATATAACAAAGCGCCCGTTGTAACGCGTGACCGGCTTTATCTGGATATGATGGAACAGGTGTTGTCCAACACCAGCAAAATTCTTGTGGATCAGAAAGGTGGCAACAATCTGCTTTATCTGCCGCTTGATAAACTGATTCAAGCGAGTGGTCCCTCGTCCTCATCCGCGGTAGCGCCCGAGGTGGCATCCGCCTCGGCGCAAGAGGTTGTGCCTGACAGTGCCGCACGCACCCGCGAGGCGTTTCGTGGCCGTGAACGGGAGACAAGATAAGTGAAAAAGTATACTTCAATGCTGCTGGGCACTCTTGTCGCCCTGATTGTTCTCGCTGCATCTTCACTGTATATCGTGGATCAGCGCCAGCTGGCGATCTTATTTCAGCTGGGTGAGGTGGTTGACGTAAAAACATCGCCTGGTCTGTATTTCAAGATTCCTTTGGCGCAAAACGTGCGTTACTTTGATTCGCGTATCCTGACCATGGATACGGCCGAGCCGGAGCGTTTCATCACTTCCGAAAAGAAGAACGTGCTGGTAGATCTGTTCGTAAAATGGCGAATCGTCGACGTCAAGCAGTATTACGTCAGTGTTCGGGGAGACGAAATGCTGGCGCAAACCCGGCTTGCGCAAACCGTGAATTCCAGCCTGCGTGATGAGTTCGGCAATCGCACGGTACATGATGTTGTTTCGGGAGAGCGCGACAAGATCATGGAAATCATGCGCCAGAAAGCTGATGCCGACGCACGCAAAATTGGCGTGGAAGTCGTGGACGTGCGGCTGAAGCGGGTGGATTTGCCGCAGGAAGTGAGTGAATCGGTCTACCGCCGTATGGAAGCAGAGCGGAAGCGCGTGGCTAATGAATTGCGCTCCACCGGGTCGGCGGAGTCCGAAAAAATTCGTGCCGACGCTGACCGCCAGCGCGAAGTCATTCTCGCTGAAGCTTATCGGAAGGCCCAGGAGGCAAAGGGTGAGGGCGATGCGAAGGCCTCGGCGATCTATGCCGCCGCTTTTCAGCCAAATCCGGAATTTTATGCTTTTTATCGTAGCCTGGAAGCCTATAAGCAGAGCTTCAAGAACAAGAGCGACATGCTGGTTCTTGAGCCCAGCTCCGAATTCTTCAAGTATTTGAGAAACTCCGGTCGCAGCGCTAAGTGAACTGCGAATATTGATGACTCGCCCGAAGGCGGTTGCTTGCAAAACTTGACCTGCTGATGGGCCGCAAGCGTGGAGAATATCGCAAACACGGGCTGGCATGCGAATGCTGGCTGTTTCTTACGTGTTTTCCCATCGAAAGATGAGTTCGCTTACGCTACAAATTATCGGACGCGTATAGCGAGGTTATGCCGGCATGTGGGATACTTTATTAATGGCCTTCGCGCTGGTGCTGGTGTTGGAAGGGCTTTTTCCGTTTCTGATACCTGGCATCTGGCGCGAGACCTTCAAGAAATTGACCGACGTTGACGACAATCACCTACGTTTTATCGGCCTCACCTCTATGCTGGCAGGGCTTCTTCTACTTTACCTCGTAAATTAGACCTGCGCTGTCGCGCTTCTCTTCAGAATGCAATTGGAACATAAACATGCGCGCATGGGTTCTCCCCGAATATATTGAGGATATCCTGCCTGCCGAGGCGCTTCGCATAGAGATGATGCGCCGGCGCATCATGGATTGGCTATTCGTACACGGGTATGAACTGGTGGGCCCGCCTTTGCTGGAGTATGTGGAATCCTTGCTTAAGGGCAGTGGTGGCGGCACGAATTTACGCATGTTCAAGGTGGTGGATCAATTGAGCGGACGCATGATGGGACTACGTGCCGACATGACGCCTCAGGTTGCCCGTATCGATGCGCACCTGCTTAACCGCAAGGGCATTACCCGCCTCTGCTATGCGGGTAGCGTATTGCATACCGTGCCATCGGGTTTGACTCGTACCCGGGAGCCGCTCCAGGTGGGTGCGGAACTTTACGGCCATGCCGGCCTGGAAAGCGACCTGGAAGTCCAGCGCCTTATGCTGCAATCTTTGGCAATCGCCGGGATAGGCAAAATTCATCTCGATCTCGGCCATGTTGCCGTATTCCGCGGGCTGGTGAGAGGCGCCGGCATCCCATCCGAGCTGGAGGCAGAGTTATTTGGCGTATTGCAGGCCAAGGATGTTTGTGGGCTGGAGAACCTTTGCGCTGGTCTGGATAAACACGTCGATGCGGGTGCTCAGCGGGCGTTGCTACTGCTACCCGAGCTGTACGGCGGCAAGGAAATACTGTCGCTTGCGCGTAAGCAGCTTCCGGCTTATCCGGAAATCGTGACAGCGCTGGATGAACTGGAAACGATAGCCGTGGAACTGGAACCCCTGGTCGATACCCTGGCGTTTGATCTGGCTGATCTACGCGGCTATCACTACCACAGCGGCATGGTCTTTTCCGCCTATACCCGCGATAGTCCCAACCCGATCGCATTGGGTGGACGTTACGATGAGGTCGGCAAGGCGTTCGGAAGAGCCCGTCCAGCCACCGGATTCAGCATGGACTTGCGGGAATTGTCCGGTTTGGTGCGGCCTGATCTCTACCCCAGGGGGATTCTGGCTCCGTACGTTAAAGGGGACAAAATCCTGGAAAAAAAAATTGAGCAGCTTCGTAGCGAAGGCAAAATCGTGGTGGTTGAATTGCCCGGGCATGGGGATGAGCAAGACACTTTCAACTGTGACAGAAAGTTGACACTGAAAGGCAACGTTTGGTCAGTAGTCGAAATCTGAACTCGAAGCCTGACGATGCGGCACAAGAAAACTTTTCTGAAACTCTTTCCTTTTTTCCCTGCATTGCCAAGGTTCGGCAGTGTACTAATTAAAGATTACTGACATGGTTAAAAATGTAGTTGTCGTTGGAACCCAGTGGGGCGATGAGGGCAAGGGCAAGATCGTAGATTGGCTGACTGATCACGCTCAGGGTGTCGTTCGGTTCCAGGGCGGCCACAACGCCGGGCACACGCTGGTCATTGGCGGCAAGCAAACTGTACTGCACCTGATTCCTTCGGGAATTCTGCGTGATGATGTTGCTTGTTATATCGGCAACGGCGTAGTTGTATCTCCCCAGGCACTGCTCGATGAGGTGGATATGCTGAGGCACGCGGGAGTCGATGTAGAAGGAAGGCTACGCATAAGTGAAGCCTGTCCACTTATTCTCCCTTGCCACGTCGCCCTTGACAGCGCCCGGGAAACCGCCAAAGGCCTGGATAAAATTGGCACGACAGGACGGGGCATCGGGCCCGCGTATGAGGATAAGGTAGCCCGGCGAGCGGTGCGACTGCAGGATTTGTTTCATCGTGACCGCTTTGCGGCGAAGCTGGGAGAGATGCTGGACTATCATAACTTCGTGCTGAAAAATTATTTCCACGCTCCGGTGGTCGATTTTCAGCAAACGGTGGATGACACCCTATCCCTGGCTGAACGTATCAAGCCAATGATGGCGGATGTGCCGCGGCTTTTGTTCGAAGCCAACAGGGCCGGTAGCAATCTTTTATTCGAGGGGGCACAGGGCACGCTGCTTGATATCGATCATGGCACCTACCCGTTCGTTACCTCGAGCAATTGCATTGCCGGCGCGGCGACAACAGGGAGCGGAGTCGGCCCGCAAATGCTGCATTATGTTCTCGGCATTACCAAGGCTTATACCACGCGCGTGGGCGCAGGGCCTTTCCCTACTGAGCTGGTTGATGATATCGGGAGGCATCTCGCCAAGCGAGGCAACGAGTTTGGCGCAACTACCGGACGTCCGCGCCGTTGTGGCTGGTTCGACGCTGCCGCATTGAAGCGCTCCATCCAGATAAATGGCATTTCGGGTTTATGCGTTACAAAACTTGATGTATTGGATGGCGTCGAAACCTTGCGCCTGGGCGTGGGCTACAAATGGACCGGCAATGGTGAAGGAGAGCAATTCAGGGAGATCCTGCCGGTAGGCGCGGAAGAGCTCGCTTGCTGCGATCCGGTTTATGAGGAAATGCCAGGATGGACCGACAGCACGGTGGGGATCAAGAATTTCAATCAGCTACCTTTGGCAGCGCGCAGGTATCTGAAGCGCATGGAGGAGGTCTGCGAGGTGCCGGTAGACATGATATCGACCGGACCGGATCGCGAACAAACGATTGTGCTACGGCATCCATTTGCCTGACCTGACAATCAGTACCTTAAAGGCGGGGCTGTTGCGAAAACCCGAGTATTTCCGGACCGGCGCGCGATGACACTATTCGTCAAAAAAGACTTGAGCGCCTACGCCGTGCGCGCCGCAAGCTGGCATGAGGATATTCAGGCGCTACGCGGAATACGCGAAGCAGTTTTTATCCGCGAACAAGGTGTTCCCCCCGAACTGGAATGGGACGAATTTGACATGAATTGCATTCACGCACTGGCGTCGGACTCAGCGGCTAATCCTGTCGGCACGGCACGATTATTACTGGATGGTTCTTTCGGACGGATGGCAGTGTTAAGGGAATTCCGAGGAAAACGGGTCGGCACCGCATTGATGCACTGGTTATTAAGAGAAGCAGAGAGTCGTCAGATGCAGCACGTCACCTTGAATGCACAGGTACAGGCTATCGAATTTTATAAGAAATTCGGTTTTCAGGTGACGGGGAAAGCGTTCCTCGATGCGGGGATCTCACACGTCAGAATGGTTTTGCGATAGCTTATTCGACAACCGCGGTTCTTATCCGCCACCTGTACCTGATGCTTTCTTTAAAGCCACTTTAATTAAAAGGGAACCATAAAATCGAGGGATAGCACAACCTGATCTTTCTTTCCGCCAAAGGGCCGATAAGTTGCACCGTGCAGCGCATCCACGTTGTCATACCGTACGTTTGGACGAACGTTAAACTGTTGCATCGGCTTCCAGTCAAGCTTCAGCGCCTTTGCCGCTTTCCAGTTCGCACCGACCGTGACCGCGTAGTAGTCGGCAGGCATACTTGTGCTGTTGCCGGGAAGGCCATGTCCTAACGCGTAGCTGATACCCCGGTTATTCGTGGCGGCGCTCACCCGACCGGGCGAGAAAACACGAAACCCGTCTCTATCACGGAACCACTCGCCACGTATGCCCACAGACAATTCGGACGTAAGATCATAGTACAAATGGGTGTTGATGCCATACCACTCGGCGTTCTTGTTGACGCCGTTCAATAAAACGCCGCCGGCATAACCATGGTCATGTTGCAAAACAAAATGAGTTTTGCTCGTGATCCTGTGCTTCAGCACAACGCTATACATTCCCCAAGGCTCGTTGCTTCGCGTGGAGGTTTCGCCGTAGGTGCCGCTTATGTTGGCCGAACTGCCCATATCGTCGCTGGTCCAGGTGATACCGGCTATCCCGCCCCAGTTGCCTAATTGCTTATCAAAACCGCCGTCCCAGCCGCCGGTGGCGCTACCGGTGGTAACCGCGCCTATAGTCGACCAGTTCCCGTTGATCTTGTAATTACCCAGAATCCCCGTATGGGTGAAGGGTTCGCCATACTGCATCGTGTAGGCATGGGTGTAAAAGAAATTGTCGGGGGCTGGAACAGACTCATAACCGATAGGCGTATAAAAATGGCCAGCCTTGACGTTCAGGCCATTGCCGACCGGAACATACACCTCCGCATACGCTTGGGGGATCGCGATACCGTAATACCGCGTCGAAGCACAGCACAAGTCGAGATCCCAATTGCTTCTGCTCAAAGGCTGCCCGGAATTCACGTCGAATGCCGGAACACCATAAGCTTGGGTAAAAATGGCGTCCGTACCGAACATGAAATCAAAGCGCCCGCCAATATCCCACGTGCTGCCCTCAGCCACTACGGGGCGTTCTATAAATATATTGAACTGGTTCAGTTGGAATCGATTGGAACGATCAGCAAAAGTCACCGGACCATTAAAGCCGCTGGCCTGGCCGGGATTGAAAGTGGCTCCACCATTGATCCAGCCACCCATCCTTATCCCGCTGTCTTTTACCCATTCAATCGCGGAATCAACACTGGCATCGGCGTGCGCATTGGTTGAGCTATCAACCGCTGCGAACAGGCTAACCGCAGAGGCAAATATCATCCGGCTTCGACGTTTGGGCACGCATGACATAAGTGATTCCCCTTAGGTAAAGACACCACAACTATAGTTGTTATTTTTTTGTCAACTTAACATAACAAATATCAATTAAATGTTGGTTTATTGTGAAATAGTTGTGAACATTCAAGGAAATTGCGTACAGGGGTGAGTTAGGCCCTATTAGGAAACGGACTAATCTTTGAAAAAAATCAGCTTTTTCCCTTGGTATATTAGCTTCCTCTGCGCAGATGAGCCCTCATGTCGCCGTTCATAACACTAATTTCGTAAGATGGTTCAGAACGCGCACATACGCAGCGATCATGACGTCTTGGCTAAGTTCTTTGAAGAGGCGGCAGAGAAATGGAGACGAAGCAGCCGAACAAAAGAAGTGCTGGAGCATTATGAAGAAAAAAGCATCTATATGGTAGGGAAGCACAAGATTTAAAATCACATGCTCCCGCTTCGGTGCGCAAATGCCACGAAAGCGCCGAGGAGAATATAAAGGAAGCGGCTGCTCACCGACTAATGGCAGTAGAGCAGGCCCAGCATGACTCTACCGGACACGACGGTAAAATGGCGGGTACCGCAGTAGAAAAGGAAAGGCGGGGAAGCAATTAAACACAACACGAACGACGACGTGATGGCCTGTTGTCAACGGCAAGTGCTAACTCCCAGTATGATTTTGAGGTATGTTGCAACCCAGTCAAATTCAGCATCAGAAAGGAATAGTCGCATCGAGAGAAAACAGCACTTGGTCCTTTCGACTATTGAAAGGCCGATACGATTGATGAATGCCATCCGCTCTATCATAACGAATATTAGGGCGAATGTTCAGCTTTTGCATGGGTTTCCAGTCTAACTTCAACCTTTTGGCCGGTTTCCAGTTCATGCCTACTGTGACTGCATAATAATCGGCCGGGGCGCTGATGGGGATGAAGTTTCCCGCAGAACTGTGTCCCATGTTGTCGGTAGCGGCAAGCACACGAAAGGGCGAAAAGACGCGAAAACCATCTCTATCGCGAAACCATTCACCTCTTATCCCGATTGACAGGTCATTCAGGAGATCGTAATACAGGTGCGAGCTGAGACTATACCATTCGACGTTCTTGGGGGCACCGTTCAGCAAAACGCCACCGGCGTAGCCATGAACGTGGTGCAGAACCAAATGGGTTTTAGGGGTAACCCTGTGCTGCAATACCACGTTGTACATACCCCAGGGTCTGGTGCTTCGCGCGGAAGTCTCGCTGTATGTACCGGTGACATTGATTGAACTTCTCTTGTCATTACTAACCCAGGTAATACCGCCTAACCCTCCCCAATTGCCTAACTGCTTGTCAAAACCCCCGTCCCACCCTCCCGTGGCACTGCCCGTGATCGCGCCGGCCATGACGGACCAGTTTGCATTGACTGCGTAGTTGCCCATCAGTCCTGTATGGGTAAACGGTTCGCCGTTATTAAATGTATAGGCATGGGTGTAGAAAAAATTGTCGGGCGACGGAACGGTCTCATAGCCGGTAGGCGAATAAAAATGACCCGCTTTGATGTTGATGCCGTTGCCAATCGGCAAGTAGGCTTCCGCGTATGCCTGCGGGAGTGCAATGCCGTAGGTACGGGTGGAAGAGCAGCATAAATCCAGATCCCAGTGCCCCCTGTCCCGCGGTTGGCCGGTATTAACATCAAAAGAAGGGACGCCGAAAGCCTGAGTATAGATAGCGTCTGTGCCGAACATGAAATCGAAGCGTCCACCCAGATCAAACGCGTTGCCTTCCGTCACTACAGTTCGCTGTATATATATATTGAATTGATTTAATTGAAATCGGTTCGCCCGATCGGCAAACGTAACGGAGCCATTGTATCCATTGCCGGGATTGCTCGGGTTGTAAGTTGCTCCACCGTTAATCCATCCGCCCACTCTTACGCCACTATCCTTGAACAGGTCTACTATTTTAAAAGCATGCACATTACTCGAGTTCATGAGAACTGACAGCAGCGCGCTTATGGCGAATAGAAACCTGCCTTTGCATCTTCGCACACATTTCATTTATAATTTTCCTTAGTTCCCCAGACATAAGGATTTTGAAAAACATCCGAAAATGAAGCGTTTCGGCTTTATAAGACAAAAATCTTTCTACTGGCGGTCCTCTTAACTCGCGCCATACTCATAAGCGGAATGTCATCTGCGCTGTCCGTCCCTCTGTTATCAAGAGCGGGAAATTCCGGGAGAGGCGAAAAAGTTCCTCCCCTTCTCTATCCTCATCAAGGCGCTCGCTCCGATCAGTGATACCGATGCCATATGAAACACTCAGGTCGCGCCTAACCCAAAAACAATTTATAAGCAGGATTTTCGCTTTCATCCCAGTAATGATTATCAAGCTGTCTTAGAAACGCCTCGAACTCGTCCTTCTCTTCAGGCGGCACTTCCATGCCCACCAGCACCCTTCCGTAATCTGCGCCATGGTTGCGGTAGTGGAACAGGCTTATATTCCAGTGAAGGCTCATGCTGTTCAGGAATTTCACGAGGGCACCTGGGCGATCTGGAAATTCAAAGCGATAGAGAAGCTCATTCTTTATCTCACGGGCGCGTCCTCCCACCAGATGGCGAACATGGAGCTTTGCCATTTCGTTGTCGCTCAAATCCTCGGTGCGCAAGCCGCTTTTCTCCAGGCTTCTGATCAGTTTTGCCGCTTCCTCGCGATTGCGCACCGACACGGCGACGAACACATGCGCTTCTTTCGGATCAGCATAGCGATAATTGAATTCAGTAATGCTTTTCGTTCCAAGCATGGCGCAAAACTTCCTGAAACTGCCAGGCTCTTCGGGAATGGTAACGGCCATCACCGCTTCACGCTGCTCGCCCAGTTCCGCTCGTTCGGAAACATGACGCAATCGGTCAAAATTCATGTTGGCGCCAGAGGCTATCGCAATCAAATCCTTATCACGAATTTTCTCTCTCTTGGCATAAGCCTTTGCTCCGGCGACAGACAGCGCCCCGGACGGCTCCAGAATCGCACGAGTATCCTCGAACACATCCTTGATCGCAGCACAGATAGCGTCGGTATCGACCAGGATGATTTCGTCTACCAGCTCGCGGCACAAACGAAAAGTTTCTCCTCCAACTTGCTTCACTGCCACGCCATCCGCAAACAATCCCACCTGTGCGAGCTTGACTCGGCGTTTTTTTTTCAGGGACTGATACATGGAATCGGCATCCGTTGGCTCGACACCGATGATTTTGATTTCCGGATAAAGCCTCTTTACGTACGAGGCGATACCGGAAATAAGGCCACCACCGCCTATCGGGACAAATATGGCGTAGATTGCTCCGGCGTGCTGGCGAAGGATCTCCATCCCGATTGTACCCTGCCCCGCAATGACGTCGGGGTCGTCGTAGGGATGCACAAAAGTGGCATGCTCCTCTCTGGAAAATTTCAACGCGTAGGCATACGCCTCGTCATAGGAATCTCCATGTGTTATTACCGTCGCACCGCGCGCCTCGACCGCCTGCATTTTGATTTGCGGCGTAGTGACCGGCATCACGATGGTCGCGCGGCAATTCAGCCGTTGCGCCGCAAGCGCCACCCCCTGCGCATGATTCCCTGCTGACGCCGTCACCACGCCGCGTCTAAGCACAGCGGGGGAAAGCTTGACCATTTTGTTGTAAGCTCCACGCAGCTTGAATGAAAAAACCTCTTGCATATCCTCCCGCTTCAGCAATAGCCGGTTATGCATGCGTGCAGACAAATTTGGTGCAAGCTCCAACGGAGTCTCTATCGCGACATCATAAACCCGAGCGGTGAGAATTCTTTCGAGATAATTGTTTTTCATTAAAGCCGGATTTCCTGATTTCAGGGCTATGCATTTTAGCATGCCGGGAAAGGCTAAATGCCCAGCTTCATTGTTAAAATCAGCGGATAGTATTATCCTCATAAATAATTAAACGTTTACTCCCAAAACCAAAAAATAACACCATGAACCAAGACGAGCAAAAACGTGCGGTCGCCCGGGCCGCCATCCAATATGTTCCGGCGGGCAGCATAGTCGGGGTGGGCACCGGTACGACTGCAAATTACTTCATAGATGAGTTGGCCGCAGTCAAGTATAAAATTGAAGGAGCGGTAGCCAGCTCAGAGGCAACAGCGCGGCGGCTCAGCAGCCATGGTATCGAGGTCATGGATTTGAACAGCGTTGATGTGCTTCCGGTATATGTGGATGGAACGGACGAAATTACCAAACACCTGCACATGATAAAAGGGGGTGGTGGGGCATTGACACGAGAAAAAATCGTCGCTGCGGTGGCAAAAAAATTCGTCTGTATCGCCGACCAAAGCAAACTGGTTGATGTGCTCGGTAAATTTCCGCTACCTGTGGAAGTTGTCCCGATGGCACGTAGTTATGTATCGAGAGAAATAGTACGGCTGGGTGGCCAGCCCAGGCTGCGCGAAAATTTCATCACGGACAATGGCAATATCATTCTTGACGTACAGGGACTGCAAATCCTTAACCCGGTTGAACTGGAGGCAGCGCTCAATCAGATTACCGGGGTCGTTACCAACGGGTTATTCGCAAAGCGCGGCGCGGACGTGCTATTGCTTAGCAGCGATAGCGGCGTCCAAACAATTGGCTATACGGGGTGAGGAACATAAAATTGTCACAACCGGCGAGTAACATTTCTTGTCATTCTTTGCTTTCAATCGATCAGCAGGTGTGCGATGGTGAGTAGCGAACATATATCCAAGCAGTTTGACGCCGATCTCGAGGCCGTAAGGACCCGCGTGTTGCATATGGGTGGATTTGTGGAAGAGCAGATCGAGAAAGCCATTGAGGCGTTAACGAGCGGAAACGAGTGCCTGATAGAAAGTATCATTGCCGATGATCATCGCGTCAATGCCATGGAAGTTTCGATCGACGAAATTTGTAGCCAGATCATTGCCCGCCGGCAGCCGGCAGCCGGCGATTTACGCATGATCATGACGGTCATCAAGACCATTACCGATCTGGAGCGTATCGGTGATGAAGCCGAGAAGATTGCACGCATGGCCAAGCTGATATACCAGACCGACCGGATGCATATGCCGCGATTCGTCGAGATCAGGCATGTTGCGCACATCGCGCTGGACATGCTGCGGAAATCACTTGATGCATTTGCCCGTCTGGATCTGACAGCAGCGGCTCAGGTCGTGCGCCAGGATGAGTTGGTAGATGAGGAATTCCGTTCTATCATGCGCCAGCTCATCACTTTCATGATGGAAGACCCGCGCAAAATTTCTACCGCTCTCGAAATCCTGTTTATAGCAAAAGCCATCGAGCGAATCGGCGACCACGCCAAGAATATGTCGGAATACGTGGTATATATGGTCAAGGGCAGGGATGTACGCCATGTTACCGTTGAAGAAATTGAACGGGAAGTAAGGGAATAAATCCCGCGATATTTGCACACCCGAAAATCCATGCTCGAATACTCCACTCTCGCGGCGGTAGACCTCGGCTCAAACAGCTTTCGTCTGCAAGTCGCGCGCGTAGTGGGTAAGCAGCTATATCCGCTGGACAGTTTACGCGAGATGGTACGACTTGCCGCCGGCCTTACCCCCCACGGGCAATTGGATGAGGATTCTCAGGAACGCGCTTTAGGTTGTCTAAAACGTTTCGGCGAGCGTCTGCGGGGTTTTCCGCCGCACACGGTACGTGCAGTCGGTACGAATACGCTTAGAGTAGCCAGGAACGCCCCCGCATTTCTAAAAAAAGCGGAGGCGGCCGTGGGATTCCCCATCGAAATTATCGCGGGGTATGAGGAAGCGCGGCTCATATATCTGGGAGTCGCGCACTGTCTTCCCGCCTCAAGCAACGCTCGCCTGGTTGTGGATATTGGCGGCGGCTCTACCGAGTTGATCATTGGCAATCGCCTGAAACCGGTCAAACTGGAAAGCCTGTATATGGGTTGCGTCAGTTATAGCCTGCGTTTTTTTCCAGATGGAAAGATTACCAAGGGTGCGATGAGGCGAGCCGAACTCTCAGCGCGCAGTGAAGTGCAAGCCATCGCCGCAGAGTTCTCCAGTATCCACTGGCAGGACGCGTTTGGCTCATCCGGTACGGCGCGCGCGCTGGGCGACATCATCAAGCTGAACAATCTCGCTAAAGAAGGCGACGACGGGGACCTCACCTTGGAAGGGCTGGAAAATTTTCGCGAATGCCTGCTCAAGGTTGGCGATATCAGAAAGCTGGAATTTGCGGGACTCCGTGCTGACCGGGCGCCCGTTATTGTTGGCGGCTTCGCCATCATGTCGGCAGTATTTTCCGAGCTGGGAATACGCCGAATGTCTCAGGCCATGGGAGCACTGCGGCAGGGCGTGCTCTACGATATGCTCGGGCGCTTCCATAATCGCGATATGCGCGAAGTTACGGTAAGACAATTTATGCAGCGCTATCGAGTGGATTCTGCCCAGGCGAAGCGGGTGGAATCGCTGGCCCTTTTGCTTGGTAAACAACTGTTGACGGATTTTCCTGATGAAGCAACGGAATTGCTGCTAATTCTCTCGTGGGCGGCGCGGCTGCATGAAGTGGGAATTTCAGTAGCCCATTCCGGCTATCACAAACATTCGGCCTATATTCTCGGTAACGCTGATATGCCGGGTTTCTCAAGAAAAGAACAAGAACGCTTGAGCGCGCTTGCCCTCGCCCATAGGGGGGTTGCAAGCAAAATGCGGGAATTTATTACCGACCCCCCGGACTTCGCTCTGCTCCTGGCACTTCGTCTGGCTGCGCTGTTCCATCGCAGTCGTAGTGATATCCAGTTGCCGGATTTGGAAGTTCGCCTCAGCGGCAAAGAATTCGATTTACACATCGAACGGAAATGGCTGGAACGCAATCCCTTGACTGATACAGCGCTGTCCGCCGAAATTGAGCAATGGTCCGCGCTCGGTTTCAATTTTCGTATAAAGCGGCTGGAGGGAAGCAAGGCGCGCATAGCCGATAAAGCCGCCCCGAACGCAGCCGGTACCTAACCCATATCATCCACGATGGCGTCACACTCCAGAAAGAGATCGACAAAAGCAGGCCTTGCTCCAGGCACGCTGGTGCATATCGGCATAAAAAAAAATGTCGCGCCTCGCATCACCCTGCTGAATTACGATACGAATAGTACGCGCGAATATGAGGTAACCACTGCTGAGCTGGCCGACAAGATTAAGCTCGCGCCGGGCATCAAATGGATCGACGTCCGTGGATTGGGCGACATCGGTATGATGGAACAAATCGGTGCGTGTTTTAATCTTCATCCGCTGGTGCTGGAGGATATATTCAATACCGAGCAGCGTTCGAAACTGGAGGACTACGGCGACTATATTTATGTGGTACTCAAAACCTTCGGCTATGAGCGCAAAAGTGAAGAAGAAATGATAACCTCTGACCAGATCAGCCTGGTGCTGGGAAAAGATTTCGTGCTCTCATTCCTGGAAACGGATGGGGTTCAATTCGGGTCGCTGCGTGAGCGCTTACACTCGGGAAAAGGCCAGATACGAAACCTGGGTCCGGACTTTCTGATGTATAGCTTGATTGATGCCATCGTGGATAGCTATTTTGTCATTCTTGAGCGACTCGATGAAAAAATCGAAGTACTCGAAACGGAACTGATAGCCCGTCCTCAACCTACCACTCTGCATTCGATTTATCACCTGAAGCGGGAAAATGCTTTTTTACGCAAATCGCTGTGGCCATTACGCGAAGTGATCAGTTCCATGCAACGAGGGGATTCGCCGCTGTTCACCCGCAATACTTTGCTTTACCTGCGTGATGTCTATGATCACACTATTCACATCATCGAGTCGGTTGAATCTCTACGCGACGTGACAGGTGGCATGCTCGACATCTATATGTCCAGCGTGAGCTACCGCATCAGTACGGTAATGAAGGTTCTCACCGTTATTACAACCATATTCATGCCACTGAGCCTGATAGCCGGCATTTATGGGATGAATTTCCAACACTTGCCTGGGCTTGACTGGTACTGGGGATTCTTCGCGGTTCTGGGAGCAATGGCAGTGATCAGTGTGGGGATGCTGGCGCTATTCCGCTGGAAAAAGTGGTTGTAGTCCACTTTAGCAGCTCAGCCGTCCAACTCATCGGCGAACCGGGCGCTTCGCCGAAAATCTTTTCGAGAGTCTCTAGCGGCCTGTCGGACTTAAAGGAAATCGGCTGCAAAAGCGTCTAGCTAGTTCATATTTCGCCGCTTTTTCGGCCAATAGAATAACTATTGGCCCTCAAAACCCTCAAAATCTGCCCTCAACCATTCATTTTTTCGCTGCGATTCCTTAAGTCCGACAGGCTGTTAGAACTCGAATATTTGCCCGCGCTTCAATCTCTCGGGTTTGAATTCTCCTGCTGCTGCCTGAATTTCCGCCATAGTCGCGTCCTCATTGCCCGGTTCCATGTGAGTGATCAGAAGCTGGACCGGCTTGTTGAGCTGCTTTAACCCCTGGGCCAGCAGTTCAGGGCGCATATGGCCAGAAGCCTCGGCACCCACAACGTTGTGGTTGAGAAAGGTCGTTTCAATCATCAGAAAGCGCAGGTTGCTGATTGAGTTCAATGTATTCCAGAACGGCTCATGGTAAGTTGTGTCGCCACTGAATACAAAACTTGCCTTGCCGCTATCAAGCTGATAGCCCACACCCGGCACAGCATGCCGCGCCGGGAGCGGAGTGATCATCCTTCCCGACAAATCGACGCTCTGTCCCACTGTCACAGGCCGGAATACCACATACGGATTGTCAGATGAAGGTAATACCGTGTAATCGGGCCAAAGGCGAAAATTGAACATATCCTGCTTCAGGATGGCAATAGTTTCAGCCAATGCGTAAACCGTGAGCGGCCTCTCACGACGCGGCCCCACCATATCCGCCACCATGGGAAGCAAGCCCACATGGTCGAGATGCGAATGAGTAAGAAATACCGTATTGATACGCAGCATCTCGGCCAGCGTTAAATCCCCCGCGCCGGTACCCACATCAACCAGAATGTCGTCATCCAGCATCAGGCAAGTGGTTCTTAAATTCGCCGCCACGCCACCGGTGCATCCGAGTATGGTTACCCGCATCTCATCCTCGCATAACGACCTCAAAAATATGGGCTAAATCCATGACTTGGCAATGGAATGATGTGGGAGATACCGGGAATAAAGTTCGAAACACACGCTTCGTAGATATCCTTTCCATCCCATTCAATCTTTCACCGAGGCAGACGAGTTATTTAGACATTAACTTCGGGGTGACGCTCTGCGCTGCCGAAGCCCACTCCCACGACAAAACCTCGAGGCCGCAGATACGCGCCCACGGCATGATCAACATACGTAGCAGACGCGAAGTATCTGGCAGCATCCATATTTGGGAGACGCGCTTTTCTTCGCGCCAGCTGCGCAGCAGGAGCCTTACCACCACCTCCAGGCCCATGGCGTAGCTGCGCATCTGCAAGCAAAGAAGCAGTCGCGCCGGCTCCGGCGTTACCCAATAAACGTAACCTCCTTCCCGAAACACGTAATCAAGCGCATCAAGAAGATCCGGAGGAAAATGTGTCGGCGGGCAATTGGCCGACAGAAGCAGGATATTAAGTGAAGCGTTAGGATAGCGCGCGAAATAAAGGCTGCGGTTGTGCTTTACCAGCGCCTTGTAAGATCTGCCACGGCCGAAAGACCCCCCACCCTCGTGCTGTATCCTTGCGCCAGGGTGTACGCCAAGGCGCCAACCGCGCAGGTCAAGGCGGCGGCCAAGATCGATATCTTCATAATATCCGCGGCCGAATGCCGGATCGAAACCGCCGATTTCCTGGAAAACGTGACGTCGGATCAGGAATGCATGGCCCCGCAGGCGGTGGGTACGAATATAACCGCCGGGCTCGCGCACATACCGGTCCAGATTGTCTCTGGCATAGTCGTTGCCGGCGGGAATAATGACCGCTAGCTGCGGGTCTGCCGCCATCGCTGCGCACAGCGTCGGCAGAAAATCCTCGCTTGACGTCGTGTCCGAGTTGAGTATCAATACGAAAGACGCGTCGGAGCGACCGACTGCCTCGTTTACCGACGCACCGAAGCCCTGATTTTTCTGTGCGTGATGAACGTAGACCTGTTCATACGGCAATTGATCGAGCATCATGCGCGTCTCGACATCGGACGCATCATCCTGCACATAAATATGCCGGATCGATTCACTGAGACATGCAACGACAGAATCGATGCAATGCCGCGTCAGCGCTGGCGCATTATAGACCGGGATTACCACGTCAATGGATGGCTGTGCCGACATACGGGTCAGTAATCTCCTTGGAACGTCGGCCGGCAGAGGCTAATCAAGCGAAAGCGAGTTTAGCGGCACGATCATGCGGATGATCCCGGTTCTGGCTGGTTTTTGACCGCACCTGCCCTTCCAGCAGTGCAACATAACGGGACAATACGTCGGGACCACCAACATCGATCATTTCCCTCACGAAGCGTTGGCGATGCTCTTCTATATAAAAAGAATCGCAGCCGTGGGAAAGAAACCTTTCGATATTTCTATATACGTCATCCCGGCAGCGCAACTCTGCCTCAGGTATGAATTCAGCCAGTGCGGAACGCCCAGCATGAAGATAGTCCGCAGCCAATACTGGCTTCTTCCTTTTGACCGCCTCAAATACAACCGAGGTAGCCAGGTCAATTATTACATCCGCCCAATTCATGAGATAAATGGAATGAATATCTCCCGCCACGCTCACGTTAGGCAAACGCCGCAGGGACATGTCCTTCGTAAGGGATTGCTGCCACCCACCGCGGGTATGGGGCTTGATTATCAGCTCCACCCCCGGAAAGCCGGCAACGATGCGCACGACCTCGCCTACTTCCTCCCAGAACGTTGAAAAATTACTCTTTCTCAAAAACATCACCACTTTGAGCTTGCTATCAGAACGGGTCAGTGGCGAAGGCGGCATCAATTCGGCCACTTTGGCAAGCCATTCGTCGCAATAGCGTGGTGAACCCAGTACGGCAAGCTTCTGGTTATCCATAAACGGACGAAAGCGCACCGAGCATAATTCGTTAGGCACCACCACTTTTTCGAAAATTCCTGCATTGGCAAACGTGGTGTCGGGTTCCAGGGTCAGTTCGCGGCGCCTGATCAACTGACTCGCATGAGGACTATCCCCATGCGGCAACGAAACCGTGCCCAGACCCATGGCGCGCGCCGTCGATAACACCACCTTGACCCACTCCACGCAGATGGATGAATTTCTTTCTATCCAGTCGAATACTACTACCCCCTCGCTACTTTCGCCAAAGCTGCGCCTCAACAGTCGGTTGGCGGTACTCCGCCAGATCGGCTCACGTCTCTTGGCATTGAAAACCTCCGCCAGCACCTTCATGATTGGACCGATGAATGGGCGGCGCAAGCTGCGGATCAATATCAGTGTCTGAAAAAACCACCCCAAAAATTCGATAGGGGTCAACACGTCAGCGATGTACGCCATGCGAACACCATTGAGTCCCTTCAGGAATTTGATACGATAGTCATTACGAAACCGCGAGTTGCCTATCAGAACAATGTCACAGGTATGACCAGAACCGACCCACCTGGAAATTACAGGTGTAATATGATCTATATCGTTATAATGGCGTAGAAAAAAAAGAGCCTTCATACTCGCGCTTTCATTCTTTGCGTGCTGATGGCAAAAAGCAGTATATCCGTCATTTCATTGATTATTCCCATTTGTTTCTTGCGACGAAAATGCGCGTAATTGTACACGGGGCGATATTCGTTTACTAGCACAGCCGGTATTTTTACTCCACAAACTTCTGTTACTATAGAAAGCTGGTTCTGGTTCAGGTTCAAGTTCCGGCAGGGTATTTTTCCTGGCGACAGGAATGGACACGATAAAAACGAGCTTCAAAAAAGCCATTCGTAAGCCGATTGGTTCCGATACTAATGTATAGGGCCGATAATTGACGGCCAATAATAAAATGCACCTATTATCTGATAGACATTAATTAACATGATTTACCAATGAGAACAATTGCTGTAATCCCAGCCCGCATGGGTTCATCGCGTTTTCCCGGAAAACCGGTTGCAAAACTGTTGGGGCGTTCAATGCTGGAACATGTCTACAAGCGCGTTGCCCTTAGCAGATCCCTTGATGCTACTTACATAGCAACTTGCGACGAGGAAATCCGGCGAGTGGCGGAGGATTTTGGCGCTGCCGTAATAATGACTGCCGACACTCATGAGCGTGCGAGCGATCGGGTTGCCGAGGCCGTGGCCGGCCTTGATGCTGAACTTATTGTGATGGTACAAGGCGACGAACCGATGACCCACCCGGAAATGATCGATGCCGCGGTAGAGCCATTCCGGCAAGATCCCCGGTTGGGCTGCGTTAATCTCGTGCGCGCCATTGAAAATAAAGCTGACTTCCATGACTTCAACACAATCAAGGTAGTGATGAATCAGCAGGGTGACGCTCTCTATATGTCGCGCCAGCCGATACCGACGGTGCCGGCCTCATCCCAGTTGGATTCCCCGCATACTTTCGCCTATAAGCAGGTATGCATTATCCCCTTCCGCCGTGAAACATTGCTTGATTTCGCCCGGTTACCGCCAACTCCATTAGAGCAACTGGAGTCCGTAGACATGCTGCGGTTGCTGGAGCACGGTTATCGGGTGAAGATGGTGAGAACCCAGTTCAATACGCAGGCGGTAGATACTCAGGCCGATCTGGAGCGTGTCGCCAGGTTGATGGAGGCTGACCCACTGCTGACCTCATATTGAATCAAATACTCACAAACACAGGCCTGTTCTTGCGGCCTTCTAAGGCATAGCTATGCAATTAAAATCGAAACTTGCCAGAAATGCGCTGACCATTGGTTCATGGATCACCCTGGGGCATCCAACAATCGCAGAGATCATGGCTGCGGCCGGTTTTGACTGGCTCGTCCTGGATACAGAGCACAGCGTCCTGGAGCTAAGCGACGTTCAAATGCTGATCCAGGTGCTCGACGGCCAGCGATGCCCAGCGATCGTGCGGTTGACTTCAAATCATCCTGACCAGATCAAGCGTGTCATGGATGCCGGCGCAACCGGCGTGATGGTTCCCATGGTCAAAACCGCGGCGGATGCGGAAGCAGCGGTGCAAGCCGTCTATTACCCGCCGCGGGGTCAGCGGGGCGTGGGTCTGGCCCGCGCGCAAGGCTACGGTGCACGATTTCAGGAATATCGGCGTTGGCTGGAGGATAATGCGATTGTGGTCGTTATGATTGAGCATATCGATGCAGTCAATGCCATCGATTCCATACTTTCGGTTCCCGGAGTTGACGCTTATATCATTGGCCCGTACGATCTATCCGGGTCCATGGGGCGTCCAGGCGAACTGGATTACCCCGAAGTCCAGTCGGCGATAAAACGGGTACATGAAGCCGGGCGTCGCCTCGGCAAATCGGGAGGCATCCACGTCGTTGAGCCGGATCTGGACCAACTGCGTCATTACATCCAGGCCGGCTTCAGTTTTCTTGGCTATGGTCTGGATATTCGTATTTTGGACACCCTTTGCCGAAGCCATATGCAGAATATAAGAGAAGGTTTATGAATAAACTCGTTATCTCCACTTCATCGTTTGACGTGGACAACAATCCCGCTCTCCAGAATTTGCTAAAAGACGGCATGCATATCACCAAGAACAGCCATGGTCGCAAACTTACGGAAGACGAAACCATCGCTTTGCTGGGTTCGGATACCGTGGGGATGATTGCGGGCATCGAACCCCTGACAGAACGCGTCTTTGCCTCCGCCAGAAGCCTGAAAGTGGTGTCTCGCTGCGGAAGCGGCGTGGACAGTGTAGATCTTGTGGCTGCAGAACGTCACGGTATCACTGTGCTTAACACGCCAGAGGCCCCGGCGCAGGCAGTTGCTGAACTCACCCTAGGCCTGATACTGGACGCCTTGAGGCAGATATCCCAGACTGATCGATTGCTTCATGCGGGCAAATGGCCGCGGACGCAGGGACGTCTGCTCGCTGCCCAGCGGGTAGGCATCATCGGACTGGGACGCGTCGGGCGGCGTGTCGCGCGGCTGTGCCAGGCATTTGAGGCCAAGATCGTGGCGTATGATTCATATGTGGAGCAGGCGCCGCAAGGAGTACGATTGGTACCATTGGAAGACCTTCTGGCGGAAGCGGATATCATCAGCCTGCACGTGCCTTATGGGGCCGACACGCACCACTTGCTTGATAAGGCGGCGCTCGCGCGCATGAAGCCAGGTGCTGTAGTGATAAATACGGCCCGAGGAGGCCTTATCGATGAAGCCGAGCTTGCGGAGGTCTTGATTTCCGGTCGCCTGGCTGCTGCCGCACTCGATGTTTTCGAGCAGGAACCGTATCACGGCCCGCTACTAAAATGTGAAACGGCAATTCTTACCTCCCATATTGGTTCCCACGCCAAGGAAGCACGTCAGCGAATGGAGGTGGAAGCCGCGGAGAATCTGCTTCAGGGGCTGGCTAAAGCGGATGTGATGAAAGACAGGCAACACGGAAATGCCTAACGAAATTGCGATCGTGTATGGCGCCAGCGGCTTCTTGGGAAGCCATGTGGCCGATGCGTTATCCAACGCCGGCTATCGCGTGCGCTTGTTTGATCGCCGCCCATCGATTTATCAGCGTCCCGATCAGGAGATGATCATCGGTGACATCATGAATCTGGATGAAGTGACGAAAGCGGCTCAGGGTGCTCATGTTGTTTATAATTTTGCTGCCATTGCGGATATTGATGAAGCCAACGATAAGCCACTGGCGACCGCTACAATTAATGTATTAGGTAATATGCACGCCCTGGAAGCAGCGCGTCTTGCCGGGGCGCGTCGATTTGTTTTTGCCAGCACTATTTATGTCTATTCCGAGTCTGGCTCTTTTTATCGTGCCAGCAAGCAGGCGGCAGAACGCTTTATTGAGACTTATCATGAGCGCTACGGGCTGGACTATAGTATTTTACGGTATGGATCATTGTACGGCAGGCGTGCTGACGCACGTAATGGAATCTACCGTATGCTGCATGAAGCGGTGGACCGTCATTCGATAACGTACCACGGTAGCGGTGAGGCAATCCGCGAATACATCCATGTTGAGGATGCGGCGCGCATGAGTGTTCAGGTGCTCGCGCCAGAGTTTGCCAATCGTCATTTGATCTTGACCGGCCAGGAGCGGTTACGCATCAAGGACGTCATGACCATGATTTCTGAAATCATGCCCTGGAAGATCGAATTACATTTCGACGAGGCGCGTGCGGGACACCATTACGAGGTTACTCCTTATGCATTTCAACCCCGTATTGGCCGCAAATTGGTACTTAACGAACATGTCGATCTGGGTCAGGGATTACTGGATTGTCTGCGGGATATCCACAGGACCATGCACCACTCAGGTGAAGATGACGAGGCGACGCCCTTGGCGTCCGACAATAAAGCATGAACACAGCGGCGTGGCAAGCCATCATTTTCGATTTCGATGGCGTGGTGGTCGAATCTGGTGAAATCAAGACACAAGCTTTCGGCGATCTCTATCGAAGCTACGGGGAAACAGTGATGACTGCGGTGATGCAGTATCACAGCTTGCACGGAGGCATGTCGCGCTACCACAAATTTCGTCATTTCCAGGAGCATCTTTTAGAAAAACCACCGCTGACTCCGGATGAAGAACGGGAGTTGGATCGTCGTTTTTCCGAACTGGTCGTTGAGGCCGTGATTGCCAGTGACGCGGTACCTGGTGCGACGGAGCTGATCCGTAAAGAAGCAACACGCATTCCTTTATTTGTCGCTTCCGGCACACCGGAAGCGGAACTCAAAACGATTGTCGTTCGCCGGGGTCTGGCCTCCTATTTTACCGCTGTGTGCGGCTCCCCCACGCCAAAACAGAAGCTGATCGCGGATATTTTATCGAATCACACGCTCTTGCCTGAGCGTGTGCTGATGATAGGCGACGCGTTGATCGACTATCAAAGCGCACAGCTTAACAATGTCGCATTCCTGGGCCGCGTGCGTCCCGGGGATAAAAATCCCTTTCCTGCGCACGTAGACATATTGCCCGATCTGAGCCTGCTGCTCACCTGATATCCTGACCCAACGGTTTAATCAGCGAACCGTCCAAGGTCAGAATGTCCTCTAACGACAAAGAAATAGCCGCCGCAATGGCTGGCGGAAGTCTCGAAGCCTCATAATCCGGAATCGGACAGTTGACCGTTCATTTTCCAGATTATTTGTCAGCTCATTTGTCAACCGAGCGCTATGACCGAAAAGATTTTTCATACCCCGTGAGCTTCACCTTCTTTGTGAGTTCGCTACGGGGCCACCGCCTGATTCAGGATAATACGAAAGATCCTCACGAGAGGGTGGCAGCCCGCGATGCGAATTCCGCGAAGAGCTTATCGAGATACTCCCTAAGCTTAACGGGACGAGTACAATATGGACAGTTCCCAAGGAGTACTTGAGGTTCCTATCGCAATATCCACTCTAGCGCGCTCAGCAGCCTGCGAAGCGGGCTCGGTTCCCCTCCCTCTGAATTTGAGTGGATGAATGGCGATAATTACTTAGAAGCATCAAACTTTAACGACATTTTTGAAGCATCAAAAACCAGCGGATATGATGGGCAGTAAAGAAAAAATGCCTAAAACGATTATTCTCGGCGCTGGCCAGGGACGGCGGCTGCTGTCGCTAACTGAAAACATGCCAAAGTGTCTTTTGCCCGTTTCGGGCAAACCAATCATTGAGCGGCAGATCGATACCTTGCTGGCAGCAGGCATAGACGAAATCACTGTCGTGACCGGTTTTCATTCCAGCTTGGTCGAAACTCGATTGCAACAGCGTTATGCAAATCACGCTCCGATCAGTACGATTTTTAATCCGTTCTTTGAGGTTGCCGATAACCTGGCTAGTTGCTGGATTGCGCGTTCTGTAATGGATAGCGATTTTCTGCTTCTGAACGGGGATACCGTTTTTGATGCGGCTGTGCTGGCGAAGATGCTGAACTCGGATCCCGCCCCTATTACCCTGGGGGTAGATTACAAGTCCACTTATGATACGGACGACATGAAAGTCCAGCTGGATGAAAAAGGATGGGTCAGGCACGTAAGCAAAACTTTATCCGCGGCTCAAACCGATGCCGAGTCTATCGGTCTTATTTTTTTCCGGGATCGCGGACCGCAATTGTTCCGCGGCGCAGTCGAGAATGCACTTCGACATCAAGCTGCGCTTAAATTCTGGTATCTAAGCATCATTGACGGCCTGGCTGATAAACAAGTGGTCAATGCTTGTTCCGTATCCGGGCATGTTTGGTGTGAAATTGATTTCGCCGCGGATCTGGCACGGGCTGAAGCGCTTTTCGCCGAAACGAAGGGGAATGGAATCCTGCAGAGCCCATCTATACAAGCTGAACTTATTACGGATGAATAGCCAGGCACGACCGTTGGCGCCTGGGAAGAACGACAACTCACGCGCGTGAGTTTTCTCTGCGTCATTTGATGCGGAAAGCGATACGGTGGCAGTCCTCGCCACACTTAAGGCGAATGTCAGCATACTTCTGCGCGGGCATACTTGGTCTCAACAGTTCGTCTCAAATTAAACGCCAAAAGTTTCCCAAGCCGTTCGTTACCTACGGGGCCATTACCGATCCGTTGGATAATGTCCAGGTCCGGTGCTTTGTTAGCTTCGATAAGGCACGGACCGCTATCGAGCAGGGCGACGTCCCAACCAATCACTACCTGATCGGAAAAGGCGCTGGCGTGGGCATATTGCACCAGCTCTATCAGCTCAGGCCAGCACGGAAGCTTGCGCTGCAGTATCTGAGCGTGCGTTTCGTAATGCCGCTCATACCAGCCATCCGCAGTTGCTCCCCATGCCCCGCAAGCTCCTCTTCCTAGTTCACCGGTGTGGATATCCACGTTGGCAGCGATTCCTCCGGCGTGGAAATTGTCGACAATGACGGCGCTATTCCGCGCCATGCGAAAAACCGCGTTGGTAACTTCGAATCCGCCTTGCTCGTTACGACAGCTCATCACACGAACAGTCGCCAGCGTACCATTGGCGAGGTCGGCAATCTCATGGTGATTTACGAGGCGCGGCTGCACCAGAAAAATATTCTGCCAAGAGGCCTTCCGCAGACCCTCAAGTACTTGATCCTCAGTAGCGACTTCGCCATCGTTGCGCCGGAACTTCCCCGAGCCCAGGTAATCCCAGCGCGTGGCATTTTTTCCCCCTTGTCCATACAGCGGTTTCACGAAGAGATCGATCTCGGGCAACCCCGGTCCGTTCCAATCGACTGCGGTGACCTCTCCTTTCTCCACGCTCAGGAGGATGGGCGCAGTCTTGATTCCGAACTCGCGGCAGCGGGCCATGAAACGTGCTTTGTCTTTTATACATATTGTGCTCCGCTCGGTGGGGATGGAAAGTCCACCATTGTAGTCGCGCAAAAAAAGATACAGCCCGGCTTTTGTTTCAAGCCGATTCAGGTACTCACCAGCATGCTTTCTCTTGTCGTCGTCGTGCAGTTCGAAGATATAGTACCAGGGAGACAGGATCGCAAACCGGGCTGCAAGACCGATCTGCTCCCACATTTGCCGAGTGATTCCCTTTCCTGTCCGCTTCTTTATGGCGCTTCCGTTGAGCGTGGTAAACACCATTACCAGCGCAGCAACCACGAATGGGACGAACGGCAGAGCCGCACAAGCTATAAGACGCTCGCGGGGGCTGATTTCACGCCAGACCTCGCGCTGGAAGCACCGGTGGATGGCCGTCGCCGCCGAGTTATCTTCCGGTAGTCGCGCAAGAATCCACATCGCGCCACTCAAGTCCCGGGTAATCCTGTCAATGCTGAAACCATTAATAATCTTCATGAACCCTCGCATTCGCTGCAGCATGTCAGGAAAGATAGCAGATAAAAACATCCGTCCGCGCTTTTATTATTTTTCCAGCTTGTTGATCAGTTACCGCATGTTGTCAAGAAGCCTTCTTAAGTTTCAACTACAAAATGTCGCCCCATCGATAACCTCAAAATAATAAAATAGCGCCTCGCTACGGCGGCGCAAATAGTCCCTTCGGACTATACATTGAAAAACGCCGCCTCCTCGATAACAGCTCCTTAACTTTCCCTGTATAACAGCTCCTTAACGTTCCCTGCACCAGGCGCAAGACAGGCGATTGTGCCGAAATGTTTTGCATAGTATCCTGCGAGCAATACTCAATATTGGCTCCAGCCTCGCAAGACAAACTCATCAGCTACCAAATCTCATGGATTCTTCGATGACCAATGTCTCGCCGGATATCCCCGCCTTTAACGCAACCATGCGGAAGTTTGGCGCGCCACAGACAATAATTCATCAATACCAATACTGGAGCGTCATGTTGCGTCCCGCCCAGCTAACGCTTGGTTCCCTGATTCTGGCCGCTCATGAGCCAGCTCGCTCACTTTCGGAACTTGGCCAGGAAAGCTTTACTGAGCTTCATCAGGTGATAACGCAGCTAGAGTCCGCTTTGGCCAAGGCTTTCAATTACGATCGGCTGAATTACCTGATGTTGATGATGGTTGATCCGGATGTGCACTTCCATGTCATCCCTCGTTATGCGAAAACAAAGTATTTCAACGCCAGGGAATTTACGGATTCGGGCTGGCCGGGACCTCCGGACTTCAAGCGGACTTATGAGATCGATGCTGAAACCAACCGTCTTATCATCGATCATATCGCTTCCTACTGGGGCATAAAGTAATACGCGGCTCCGGCTTTCATCGCTTTGTCCAGGTTACCGGCCATCCTGAACACCTGTCACACACCATTCTTTCAGTATCGCCTTCCTGCGAAGATACTCTGTCTGTCGACGCTCATCTTGCCTGAACCGTAAGCTACTCACGCCCCCTGTACCAACCGGTATCAGTGTTATCTGCTACCGGATATTCTACCTGCTGGCGAGCTGGCAGAACGTCCGGACCTTTGACTCGACGGTTCGATTTTTTTATCAATATTTCATCTGGGATTGGCTTTTTGACCGCGTTTTATCTATGGTTGTCTATACTGAGATTGTATATACTCAGAGACGGCTTCAGACCGGACGTCCAAGAACGAAAAAATAGAGAGCATGTGCCCTTTTGATACTCAAAGCCCGAGCGTCAATTACCACTTATCTCGCTTAGGCAGGTAAGTCAGCACATGACACAACTCGTCCTATTGCGCCACGGGGAAAGTATCTCGAACCGGGATGGATGTTTTACCGGCTGGAATGATGTTGCCCTGACACCACGAGGTGAGCAGGAGGCCGAGCAAGCTGGCCGCCTGCTCAGGGAGACGGGATATAAGTTCGATGTATGCTTTACCTCGGAACTCCAACGGGCTACTGAAACGCTGCGTATCGTATTAAAAGCGATGGGAGTCGATCAATCGGCCGTACGGCGGAGTTGGCGTTTGAACGAACGCCACTATGGTGCCCTGGAAGGGATCGATCCCCTGAAGGCAATCAGGAAATTCGGCGTCTGGCCCATCCTTGGCTCCCAGTTGCGATTTGATGCGCGGCCGCCGCCGCTCGACCCCTGTGACGCGCGATTCCCGGGAAATCAGCTGCGCTACTCGAATATCGACAGGCAGGAATTGCCCCTTACTGAGAGCATGCAAGAAGCCCTCTTGCGGGTGCTGCCCTACTGGGAGGAGGTAATCCTGCCAGAAATTCGACAGGGAAAGCGGGTTCTCATCGTAGCCCATAAGCATATTTTGCGTGCACTGGTGATGCAACTGGACGATTTGTCCACGAATTGCGCCGAATTAAATGTAACCGAAAGGTATTCTGAGAAATAACGTTGCGCCATATTGAAGGTTACCGAAAAGGAGACCTTGATATGGTAA
>NZ_FMWY01000040.1:0-27012 GCF_900103145.1 Nitrosospira sp. Nsp18
AAAGCCCCATCCTTCCCTACCATTCCTCACGGGTGGGAGGCGTCCATACCATTTCTCTCAGATGTTGGAGCCTCCTCAAAACCCGGGGCGGTTCAGGTTAACAATAGCGCTGCTAAAACTGCAATCCACAAACTTATATCAGAACGGCGCTTTTTCTCGCACTTCAGGCAATTTGCCAAGAGGCTGATAAAGGTGACTACCAGAATTTTCTAACCGATAACTTTAATGATCCGACCTTTGAGCCGAGCCCATTGCATCAAATTATTTTTGATCTGGATTCAAGAATTGTCATTACAACTAATTTCGATAGAATTTATGAAAAGCTTTGCCTTAGCGCTTCGACGGAGGGATTTAAGGTCTTACCCTACTACAGCTCTTCCCTTGGTGACGAATTACGCTCCGACACCAGGCTAATAATTAAAGCTCATGGCACCATCGACGAAGTAGGGAAAATGGTGTTCACGAAATCGGAGTATCACAATGCTGCAGCATCACATGCTCCGTTTTATACAATGGTGCGAGCATTATTACTTACCAATACTTGCATCTTCATTGGCTGCAGCTTAGATGACCCAGATGTTCTTTTACTATTGGAGGATGTGCGTATTACGGCATCTACCCAACGACCCCATTACGCACTAATTCTTGAGGAAAATGGTGATCGTTACTCCAGACAGGATTGGCTTTCATCCTACAATGTCAAAACACTCGATTATGGGCCAACCCATGATGCATTAATGGATGATTTGAGCACGCTTCTGGACGAGGTTGTTGAATTAAGAAAAACTCGACCTGAGACATGACATTTTTTGAAATGAGATCATGAATGATAAAGGACGTTATCAACTGCAAAGTGTAACCATACTCAAGTCTATGCAAAACTTGTACCACGGCATCATCGCTCCGTGCTGCTTCTTGTTCTTCTTTGCTCAGTCACTTTTTCACTGTAGAAGGTAAAGCTTTCTTGGAAACAGATCGGTAGAAAAAAGCATCAAGCTGCCTTGGAGCAGGTCCACGAGGATTTTCGAAAGCTTTAAGCAGCGCAGTTGCATCAAAATGTGTAATACAACGTGCCTCTTCGGCTGAGGCCGACATAATTGCGTCCTGTTCTTGGATGTGAGGTAGGCCTAACCAGTGTCCAATCTCATGAATAATGACGGGCAAGAGGGCAATTTCTCGGTCGCCGCGTCCAAATACAATCTCACCGCTTAAATAATCAATAAATCGATAGTCACCTGCATTTAATTCCATAAGTACTGGATCAGCCTCGCAAGCAACAATATCTTTACTGAAACCACAAGAAGTATGCCCATTGAGAATGAGCAGCTTTAAAAGAATTTTTGAAGAAACGGATTCTACTGTCTTAATTCCACAAAGCCCCGCTCTCAGTTCCCTTAGTTTTTCATAGTGGTCGACATCTGAGGTTTGACATAATGTATTCAGTGCCCGGGATCCCGTGACGAGTTTCTGAAAAGTTAGAACAGGCATATCACCCCTCCCACTTGAACGGGCGTTAAGCCAGATTGATAGCCCATCGTAATACTGCTTAGGCGAAATCAGCCTACCCATTGGGTCATCTGCTTGTCTATTTGATCGCTCTGGCCCAAGGTAGTCAGTTAAGAAGGTGGCAATAGGTTCGAGGACATACACATCCTCGTCAATTCGAGCTGCGACTAAGTTCCAGGCAGTACAGTCACGGCAAACACGCCGCCATAGTTCCATAGAGTGTAGAATCGCCTTATGTATTGTTGAGCGCGCTCCTGGGGTGAGCATTTTATCGGGATCTGAAATAAGAGTTTCCAGGGTGGGGCGATTGGCAAAGGGAGTTGGAGCGATTTCGCCACCCCACTCTATATTTGTTGAGTCATGACAGATCATCTCTGAGGCAGCCGAGATGAACGTACGGTTGGGTGGTAGTGTAACTGTGTTACCAAAATTCCTGATGATGCGCAAAGTAGAGAGACGCAGCTTGGCAGTTGCTGACTGTGGGGCTGCAATCAGTTCTATACGCCATGTAACGGGAACAGTAAGAAAACGGGAATCCGCAGCCCACCCTCCTATCGCAACAGATTGAGTGCTTGGAGTCAGCTCAAAATCAACTTCGCAAGCAGGTGCGTATGAGGCATCGGATTCATTTACTTTAACTAGCATCCGCACTTGCCCACGTATCGCGGTTTTGGCCGCCAAAACCCTATCAACCTTTAAAATAATTTCGTTAGTTGAATTTACATAAAAAATGGTTGGGGGTGCGACGTCATATGTAAACATCACGTCTCGTGAAGTTTGGACCGAAGTCAGAGATGGCTTCAAGTATTTTGGTGGTATGGTTCGGCATATTGGATTCGTTCTAAGCTCTTGTGCCGATTTATGATCCGAAAATGCGTTCAGCACAATCTTAGTGTCGCTCACCTCTTCAGTACCTAAATAGGTCACCTTCACGCGCCATAATTGTGTAGGGTTCTTGGTATCTACCAAGAACAAGGAACCACCTAATCCCGGTGGGGGCAACATTATCTCAACCTCACAAATGGGTAAGAATTCTCCATTATTCTTTGATAGCACCTGCATGTTGACTACTCGTTTTTGATCATCACGAGTCAAAAGATGTGTTTTACCGGGGGCTGCCTCCTGACGAAGCACAATATAAACCCTGGATGGGCCATGAAACTCCGCATCTACTTCTCGAAGGACTGGAAGGGCCTCTTTTGAATTAGACGACCAAAGGAGAGCTTGGTCGCCAATGTAAGCTCCCGTCGGAAGTCGTTCGCATGAAGGTAGGGTGACCGCATGACTTGTCGTCACTAAGCCTATTAATGCCGCACCTGTCCAAACTATAGATAAAAGTCGGCGCACAACAACTGAGCCGAGACCTTTTTGGCTCTTCATTTATTTTTTGTTCTCTTAGGAATCGTGTTCATATCTACACCAAGATATTCGAGCAGGAACGGAGCCCATTTTTCCTTCTGAACGAACTCGACCGGATGAAGAGAATTCTTCGGAAGATAGCCACCACTATTGGGATCCCGATGGAACTCGGACAATGTCTCGGGAAAGTAAATTGCTATTCCGTTTGAACCATAGCGATCTTGGATTCGACTAGAGGCATAATTGTCAATCACAGAAGCCTGTAGGGCATTACGAGCAGTTTTGGCTAAGTTCCTCAGCTGCTCATCTTTCGTGGTTTCTCGAAAGCTATCCAGAAATAAAATGAGATCTATAGAAAATCCCAGCGGAGGACGTTCCCAGTCGGCATAACCCAGGATTTTCGAGCGAACTAACGCTACTGTTGATTTTTCTGTCGATAGGCGCTCCCGAAGCGCGGTACTAAATTGTGTCAAATCTTTCGATGCCTGTTCGATCTTACTTAGGTCCAGCGCTGAAAATGTCGTCATATACGTATTGCCGTAACGCTCCTTGTAAGCATCAACAAGTAGATTGCCCAATGATCGAGAGTCCATTGAGGGTGCGGCAATTAGTCTATCTAACCATTTATCATATGGTGAGCCTTCACCCGGCACGAGCTCTTGGCTGCCAACCATGATGTCCGCAGAATTACGTAGAGAATATGCAGTTTCTAACATTCCCATGAGGCAAGCATCGTAAGCGACGATGTCCATGCGAGGACCATTTTTAGCAAATGTCTCAAGGACTTCCTGTATTTCTCTGTTATAAAGCGTGTTTTTACTATCCTCGTCGTACGAAACCGACCGGTACATCCCGGCATAAGGAGCACTGGAGGATAACTGATCCAATTTTTGCAGATCTTGGACTGTGGCTTCCCTGTTGAGTAATCTACTCTTTAGTTGCCGATCCTTTACGTACATCTGGCGCCAACCTTGTCCATGGTTCCAAATGATAAGAAGATAGCGCTTGGCTGGATATTCTTCGACAGACCAATCCAGAAACTTACGAAGCGTGGATGAAGATCCCATGTCTGCGTTCCCCAAATCTTGTAAAGCAGATTTGGGCGAAGGCTTCATCCCTTTAAGGACTCGAAACCGCTTAACTCCCGACCAGTTCTCATCGCCAGTGTAATAGTGATTTTTAGGCCGTCCCATTTCAACCAGTACGTTAACTTTATCCGAACTTCCTACAGCAGCCATCTGGTGGAAATTATTGATACCAAACTGCTCAAGATTGTTCTTTGCATTCATGTAGACCATAACAGTCCAGTCAGCTTGCGGGGCGGCGTTCGTCGCAGGCGATTGAAATACAATAAATAAGCTAATAAACGTCGTGTATAGGCTTTTTTTTATTGAAAACATGATTTTTCCTTCTCCTTGGGGCCATCTAGAAAAATATACCGTTAAATACCAATCGAGCCCGTTTCTCAGCACCTGCGGTTCAGAATGTGGGGTTAATGTCCAGATCATCAGCGATCTGGCTCCCAAAACATATTAAACCGAATTAACCATGCTGCTTTTGGCTTGAACTCTAAAGCCTTTTTAGATATATCTATCCGAGAAATTTGGTAAAACCCGTGCGAGTTTTACTCATATTTCATTTATAGATATAGATGGAAACCCTAGGGTAAGCAAATCGACGGACAGACACTTTGATATTGGTAAGTCGAATGCAAGTGACCTGCTCCTCCCCTTAGCTTCATGACGAGTAGAGTTCGACCCTTAAAAAGGAGTGGACTCATGAAGAAGCGATTCAGCCAAGAACAGATTATTGCTTTTCTAAAGGAAGCGGATGCGGATATCGGCTCTACCACATGCGGGTTTAGCTATGCGCAAGCGCAGCCGCGAGCGGATCGACCTGACAGAAAGAGTGCGCTAGCTACTTTCTGAACACCCAATCGCCTGGTCGATGGATTTCGCGCAGGACGGCCTTGCCAACGGCAGACGCCTTCGCTGCCCGAATGTGGTGGATGGCTGTACCCGGGAAAGCCTCGGCATCGAGTCGATACCTCTATTTCGGGAGGGCGCGTGGCACGTGTATTGGACCCTTGCAGAGCATCGCTCCTTGCCACAGATGATCAGGGGACGATCATGAACCCGAATTCACCAGTCTAGTACTCGATGCATGGACTCCTGCTCGCAGCGTAAAAACTAGCATTCATCCAACCGGGTAAGTCAGAGGCAAGCGATCTGATCTGCCGCATCTTTGGTTGACAATATCGGAAAATATTCTAGTTTTATTATATAGGTATAGGCAAAGTTATCTCCTCGTTAAGCGATGTTAAAGTTTGCCCTCATTCTTGAAGATAAAAATAATGAAAATCCATCTAGTTATTTGCTCAATTGCGCTTCTGACAACAGGATGTGCTTATTTGGATCGCCAGGAAAGACGCATCAATTACACGGAAACCCTCGATAAGGACTTCGGACCGCCCTCTCTGATAACCGATGCCAAGCAACGTATTATTGTCAATACAATGGCAAAAGTTGGTGTCAACAACTTTCAATATAACGAAAAAGGACAATATGTAGGATTAGTTGAAGATGCAGTGGTCAAGAACCATCCTTCTCGTATTATCTGTGCTGAACCAAGTCCTGACGTCGCACAAGCAATATCAGCAGCCTTCACAGCAGCCGCAAAGGTTGACGTGAAGGCATCGGAAATGAAGCAGGCCAGCGGTTCGGGATCCACTGGCTCTTCCTATGTTTCCAGTATCGCCCAGCTTGGCGAACGATTGGCGACGGTGCAATTGCTAAGGGATAAAATGTATCGTGCCTGTGAGGCTTATCAGAATGGCGCAATTAGTGATACCAGCTATACTCTCATGCTCGCACGATTCGACAAGACGATGGCCAGCATGCTGGCTGCCGAGACTGCAGCTGGGGCGTTTGGGAGAAATCTGGCAGCTCTTGGCGGTAATGCCTCCTCAAACGGCATTGATCCGAAGAAACTAGCAGACGCACAAGATGCGGTGAAGAGTGCATCAACGAAATTACAGAATGCGTCGGCACTTCCGGAAACCGATGATGCAGCCAAGATCACAAAACGGACAGCCGTAGCAGATGCCAGTGCTAAGCTCAACGAAGCCGTAGCCAATCTGGCGGCACTTGAAATCCAATCTGCCACCACTGCAGCACAGTCAGGGCAGCTAGGAGCTGGATCGGCCGGATTTGGCCAGATTACAGGTCGCTCTGCGATCGCGGCCGATGCGGTAGCTCGTATTCATACTAGCTTTCTTGAGGACGATGCATCGGGAACCATCATAGATGCTTGCGTGGTCGCATTAGACCGGCGCAGAACTAACCCGGCTGTCGCGGAGGCCAATCAGGCTGTCATTGACGCCCGTCATAATGTAGTTGAAGCTGAGAAAGCAGTAAACGCAAGGAGCTCCAATAGAGGAGAGGCTTCCACCCCGGAGGAGAAAGCTCTCAAATCGGCGAGGGCGAATCTCGAACAGGCGCAAAAGAATCTTGCTAGCCAGAAATTGCCATTATCTTTGGGGGATATATGTGCGACGATGCTCCAAAATAGCAACTTAAATGACAATTTCCTTATAAGGCTTCAGGAAGAGAAACATAAGAGAATCGAATTCGAGAGTAATCTTCTTATCGAACAGCTGAAAACTCAAAAAGCTCAAGCTGACGCTGAATCGCAGGCCGCAGTCAAAGCTGCCGAAGCAAAAATAGCCGCAGCAAAATCAGAGTCAGAGGTCGTTGCGAGCCTTGTGAAAGGCTGCATTGAATCAATAAGACACTCAAAAAAAGAAGACCAAGCAGCTAATTATGCTGCATGTATTTTAATTAAGCCTAAATAGCGTAGCTAAGTTCCGCTCCTTCAAATGACTGATCCATAGAGTAGGTGTCTACCGCATCAGGGGCGATTCAGTGTTTGTCATTGAAACGTTCCCGAGGAGGGAGCCCGTGAGTTGTTGCTATTATGACCAGGGGGCGATTATAAAAAACGATGATCCGGCCCATTCTGATTTTATCCGACGTTTTGAAGTTACCGATATACCAGCTGGTGTAAAGAAAATACTTCTATCGTTTCAAGAAATGGACCGGGCTGGCTGCCATAAGCAGTGAAACGATAATTTTAGTTCTAGCTAAATACCAATTAATCTTGGCTTGCCTCTGGCTTGACCAGAGTCGGGGTACTATGCCATTTGTTTTGCCAGTTGCTTTATTGTAAAAGCATATCAAAAACTTAATAACTCACCTTAAACGTCGGGCTATCCTCCGGCCGTGTCTTGCGGTGGTCATAAATGCGAGTCGTCGCAATATTGGCATGCCCCAGCCATTCCTGCACCTTGGCGATATCCGCCCCGTTATCCAGGGCATTGGTCGCCGCCGTGGCCCGCATCACGTGCGGCCCCATGTTCTCGCCTGATATACCCAGCTTGTTCAGATACTTCAGCACCACCTCGAAATAGATGGAGTCCGGCGTGAGCGCGGTCAGGGTGTGGCCGTGCACATTATTCTTCACCGGCCGGAATAGCGGCGCATCCTGGTTTTGCCCATGCCCCGCGGCCTCCAGGTATTCTTCGATCAAGGTGAGCGTGCCCGGATGGGTGGGTACAAAACGCATCTTGCCGCCTTTGCCTTGCACGCGCAGATGTGCCACTCCGCGGCGCGTCTGGCTGTAGTCCTTCACTTTGAGTTTTGCCAGCTCCGCACGCCGGATGCCATGGTAGAGAAGAGTGGAGAGAATCGCCCGATCGCGCTTGCCCTTGAGCGTGGCAGCATCCGGTGCGCACAACAAGGCGCGCGCCTGGGCATCGCCCAGCGCCGGCGTTTTTCCCTGCTGCGATTCCACCGCCGGGCGCTTCACCCCCTTGACCGGATTGTGCGTGACCGCATTGCTCTCGCACAGGTGCTCGAACAGGGAAGACAGCGCCGCGAGCTTGCGGCGGATGGTGCTGCCGCCGAGCAGCTGCGCTTCCAGACTCTTGCGCCAGGCCAGCACGTGGCTGCGGGTCACGATCCGGAAATCCTCCGGCCGGGCAATGCCGGCAAACTGCATGAAGCCGCGCAAGTCGTTTTCATAAGCGCGCCGCGTCTGTGGATTGTCGATGTTGGCGAACCACTCGATCGCCGGCGGGACATCGGCCAGCTGGCGAAATTGCAGGGCGGTGAGGATCGAGGGGTCGGCTACAACTGGCAGGTCGGAAGTGACCGGATTTTCCAGTTGGGGAAGGAGGGAATGCATGAGCTGATTTTACCCATGATAAAATATGTTATCAAGGGTAAATTAGAGGAAGTTGAAGGACTTTAGTCCTGCTAAATCGCATGATTATTTCCCCCTTTCAATACGGCTCTCTTGGTCTACCGAAGATTCAATTAAGCTACCAACTAATTCTATGAGATGGGTCAAATGCGGAGGCATAATAGCCCGGACACGGCGAACAACCTCCTTAAACCGGAGGTCGAACATCCGGCAATCCGGTTGGTCCTATTGCGGCTGCCTTTGCGGTACCAGCCGCCAAGTCACTCGTCCCACTTCTTCTCCTTCGTAAATCTGCTGCGCAAAAAGCTCGAACTCGTGCTTTCGCATTGCTTCCGGTATTTTTACCAAGAGCCGCAGAGGAATTCTCGCCTTTGCGCAGAAGGCAATTTCAGGAAGTCTAAGGCGGCTGCAATGGTTGAGAGGGACGTGAACAACGCGCGGGCGATCTTTTGAGCCAAGTAGCGCGAATGGCATGGAATGCGGGCGCACGCGCAGCCTTTCGGCAAATTCCGGAGATAGTTCGAGTATGATCTCGGCCCCGGCGGGCAGCCGCGGCACGATTTCAAGATGCATGCGCCGTGCTTTATCCGGCGCGCCTGCCGCGATAAAGGGCAAGGCGACATAGTCCCTTGGTTCCGACCCAGGGGGCGGCACATTATTGACCACGTTGAAGTTGCGCCAGGTCACGTTATTATTGTTGCGGATGAAGTTGGTGAAATTGTCCCAATCCAGAAAATCGGCGGGTATGGGACCAGGGTCGCGAGGCGCGTCTAGAATGCCGACGAAGCAATAATGCCCCGTTGCGGGTATGTCTGCAGATGGCCAGGTAATGCCATTTGAAACGGTCAGCAGGTCGCCAGTCGGCACGTTTGCCAAGGTGGTCGATCCCAGCAGTGTCCACAGGTCGGGCGCGAGAAGCGTGGAAGGCGGCGCCCAATAGACAGTAGCCGCCACATCGGTTGCAGCCGAGCCACCTCGGTTGCGTACACGCACGTAAACGAAATTATCCTGCCCCGCTTCCGCTTCGTAACCCAGGGTCATGTCGTTCTCGGTCCCGCTGCCCGCGCCAAAAGCAGCTTGGGGATCGACGACAGCCATCTGCCGCAGAATGATATCCGGACTGGACGAGATCGCGCCCAGGTGAGGATCGCCGTTGTCGCCGATGAAATCCCTCAGATAGATGTCGGGAGCGAGGTTGAGTACTGTTCCATCAATGATCGCGCGTAGATTGGGCATCACTCCGATGCGGTCTACAGCCGGATCGGCAGACAAGGTTCCATATGCGGCATCCGACAGAATCATGCGCAGTTGCCACGGGGCAAGGCGGTCGCCTGAAGCCGCTTCCACCAGACCCTGCACCGCGAGCGCTGCGCCCGTGACGATGGGGGTAGCACTGGATGTGCCGTTGAAGCCGGTCGTATAGAGGTTTGTAGCCGTATTGGCGGCATCGGAAGAAAGGGTGTCCACGTTCTCGCCCCATCCATAGCAGTCGATACGGCTGCCATGACATGAAAAGCCGAGGCGCACGTGCGGCGCGGTGGAACTTGCCGCCCCCACCATGATGGCGCCTGAATCGAGAAAATCCGGGCTGGCGCGGTTGAATATCTGCTGGCCGCCGGGATTCACCACTGTATCAAGGTCGACGCCGCCATTGCCGGCCGCCTCGACCACCGCGATGCCAAGCGATGTCGCGAGGAGGATCACGTCGAAAACGGCTGGGTCGATCTCGACCGGGACCAGGCTGTAACCAAACAGATTCGTCTGTGCTTCAAGCAGCAACACGTCACCAAAGCTCATGACGCCAATCGCGTCGAGTATTGGTTGGGCCGTGCTATAACCGCCTCCCGGCAGATGCTGGCCCACGCAGCGGACAGATGCCAGCGCGGGCGTGATGCCAACGCAACCCACGGCATTATCTACCGCAGCGATTTCCCCGAGCACGCCGCTGCCATGAAAATAATAGGAATGATTCAGGCCCGAGATCAGCGTGATACCGTGCGCGGCGAGATCTTCATGATCAAAAGTCCAACCCCACTCCATATCCACCAGTGCCTGTCCAGCGCCATCGCCGCCAGGAAAATTCCAGGCATACTCCGCATCGATGCCGTCGGGCGCGGGGTCGAGATAGCCTTGGTTAGCGCTGCGTGGGTCATCCGCAGCGTTGACAAATGGCGGCTCGACAGGCGGCGGCTCGACGTAAGCCATGGCCACCGACTCCCACTGGGAGAGTTGCTTCACCAGTTCTTCGGCATTCATGCCGGGCGGCAGGTTGATCGCGAAATAGGCGCCCAGATTGGCCGGCCGAAATGCGGAATTCAACGCCCTGGCGCGTTCCGCCAGCGCGTTGAACTGATCGGATTCAAACGACAGGAGAGGTTCAAGTGTGATGCCTTCAAACTGTGCCGCCACCGCGTTCCACGGGCCGACACCGAGCGATTCCACCATTCGTGCGGTATCTTGACGGGGAAGCTGGACGTGATCCTTGAATTTGACGATTACGCGGCGGCGATAGCCGGGCCCGGGCCTCGCTCGTTCCATGCCCGGCGTCGCGGCGCTTTCATTCTCGTTGGTAGCCATGATCTTCTTCCTCGGACCGGTCGTTACATATAACGAATAGCATGGAATACGAAATATTCAAGCTGAGCAGAGGGTCCCTTTACAAAATCGGCATTAATCCAACAAATATTCCCCAAAGATGAAAAAAGCTGGTTTGCTCAGATAGGGCGACCCTGATCATCTGTTTTGAATGCAGCCTTGAGACCAATAGCCCGACGGTGTACCTGCGCCCAAAACCACATACCGAGCTGAGCTCTTCCGGTATTTCCTGATCTGTCGGAAAGCTATTGCTTTTTACCGCTATGCGGATTACGCTGGAATTTAGCGGTGTCGTGGATGTCGCGTCTCGTATGAACGCGCATAAGAACCATGAAGATCTGGTCGAGTTGCTAGTATCTTTCGGACGTTCACTGGTGCACCAGGAATCCCGGCGCCGCTTCCAAACTACCTGGAAATGGCCATGTCTGATCATGCCGACTTTGCCGCCGCGGTGACCGTACGCGAGCATGTCCTCAACGTCGCGCTGTTGGCGGCATACGCGAATGGATCCTTCCCTAAGGTGCTGGCGGCGAATCTGCCGGGCGGACCGCCCGAGGTCGCCCCCAATCTGTTCCTGGGCCAACCTGAGATCAAATGCGAAGGTGCCACGAATCTGCTTGTGTTGACTTTGGCGACGTGGGGTCCGTTGCGTATCACCCTCGATGGTACGGAGCACGTTGCCCAGATCGCTAGCGAAATAGAGGCGACCATCAGGCCGGTGTTTGCACCCGGGTCGAACTTGCAGCTGGATCCAGCGGCCGACGACATCGTCGTCCGCCGCTGGACGGCCTCGGTCATGTCAGAGGGCACGCCGGCCAATGTCGTCTCCTACGTAGTCGGCGATCAGTTCAAGGCCCGGTTGCAGCAGGCAATCCGGGTCGCCATCGCATTCCGGCTGATCAAGTTGCCCGCCATTGACGCGAGCTTCTTCGGCCCACTCGCGCGCCTTTCGACATCGGTCGCCGCCCGGGTGCGAGACGGTGTGTTACTGCTGGGCCTGAATGTCGAAAATGAGAGCGAATCGATCGTGGGCAACGTGGACGCACTAGTTGACTTCGCGCGCAGTAACGACGTCGCTGGTGTAGTCAACGCGGCCGCTACGGCGCTCCTGCTCAACGACTTGCATACACGCATAGTCACCTCCATTGAAAACGCGGGCGCGAGCCTGGACCGGTTCTCGGTAACGTCCGCGGCGGGGTACTTTCAGGTGAGCGGTGCGGCAAGGAAGTCATCCGGCACCGTGAACTTCTCGTTCCTGGTTGTTCCGAGCATGTTCCACACCCGACCCGGCAAGTTTTTCACCTTCCTGCCTAAGAACAGGTGGGTGAACAGCCGCATCTGGCCCGCGCTCGAGTTCCACCTTGAGGGTGTCCACACCGACGTGGACCGGTCGTGGTGGGTAATCGTCCTCGAAGTGTTTCTCGGCGTCCTGACCGTCGGGTTCGCGACGCTCTACATCGAAGATCTGGTGAGTGCAGCCGCCGAGAACTTCAGTGGAAAGGTCAAAGCGGCCAAGCCGGGTGCGCCGGCAGCCCGCGTTCGGCGGACGATTCCTCCACCGGGCGGTGTGGGCGTGCGGATCGGCGTCGAACAGTTCGAGATTACCACCGCAGGCACCTACTTCGGAATCTCCACTCGGGCGACCTCCACCCCGGTTGCTCTGCTCGGACCGACGGCGGTGCCCAGCAACTACGCAGGCGACGTCCTGCGCTACCTGATGCGGCTTCCGTCGGGAGTATCAGAGGCTGACCCCGCACTGCACATCCGCTGGATACTCGAGGATAGGACCAACGACGTCCTCTTGGTCGACGAGGATGGATCGGCTGCGAGCCGGCTACGATTCGACTTTTTGCCAGCCGGGCGCGCCAACGCGAGCGAGTTCGGCATCATCGCGCGGCTGTACCGCCGGCTGGGCCCTAACATAACCGACGTGATCGAGTTGGGGACCACCTCCCTCCATGTGCAAATGCGCGGGCCGCTCCCGCCTCGTGCGTACGTTCGCTGGCGCTCCGAGGTGAAAAACCCGCAGATCACTGTTGACGAGGCTACCGACACATGGACCTACCTCGGTGAGGTGCGAGTGCAGCGGTGGTCGGAATGGCACCGCACCGACCTGCCCTGCCGCGCGGTCAACGCACCCAACGGCTACCGGTTTTCTGAACAGACCGCCGACCGACTGCCCTTTCCCCTGCGGCTTCTGGAGAGCCACCGCAAGGGTTTGTGCCCCTATTGCTTTTATGGCGGCCCAGCGGGGCTCAATGCGGCGTTGTGACTGTCGTGGTTCGTGCGCTCGGCGTTTCAAGGGCGAGGACGGGGTATACCAGGATGGCGTTCTGCCGTTTAATTTTCCCCAGGCCAGTCAATGGGTTGACGTGTTTTTGAAGTTCCAGTCCCAGACCTGGCAATACCGATGATAAGACCGGACATCAAATTCATACCGAAAAAGCGGCGGAATATGAACCGGTCAGATGCTTTGCGCTTTTGCAGCCGATTTCCTTCAAGTCCGACAGGCTACTAGCGCTACCTCACACGCTCCAATCGCAAATATTGGACTTCATTTGGCGAGCTGAAATGTACATGGACACCGCTTCTGAAGATGTCATTGGCCGTTCGTGGTTCAGGCCATAAGACAGCAGCCGGATCATCAGCGACAAGGTTGCGCACTTGATAACGCACTGCAGGGTTGGCATCCAGCGGAACATTACCGGGAACCGCAAAGGTTTCCGGGCCCACTTGTTGATCTCGCAGATTCACGAATACGAGCAGAACGTTATCATCCTGCCACCTCGCGACTGAAAATATTGCCTCATTAAATCCGCCTCCCCGCTGTTTAGTCAGGAAGAAACGGTTGGTTGAACGCAATGCCGCATTCTGGTCGCGCACGGTATTAATCCTGTGGTACATCTCGAAGACCTTTGCATTGCTCCGGCTCCAATAGTCCGCAAGGTTCTGCCATGAATATTGAAAATCCACCTTATTGCCAACCCCCAAGGGCTGGCTCATATAAACCATTGGGGCGCCAGGCAGAGCCGCAGCAACGGCATACCGTGACATCATCAGCCATGCATCCGGATTTCCTTCTTCATCATGGCTCGTTCCATTGCGAAGAACCGGCGCGTTGTATCCATAAATATTTGCTTCCTGTTCGAGGCTGCGGACGAGTTGACTCATCGTAACGGCACTGTTTCTATATAACCAGTGGTCGACAGTGGTCAAAAGATCAAAGTGACGGGCGACGCGATAACGAATGGGATCGGGATCCAGAGCCTCGGCAAGAAAGATGAAATCCCACTTCTTCTGGCGAGTTTTGTTAATGATGTACTCCCAGGCCTGCGGAGGTAGTCCCTGAGCGAAGTCGGCCCTGATACCGTCCAGCTTGTTATCAGTCTTGTCGAGCCAGTAAGGGAAGAGATAAGCAAAGTAGTTCCAGATATTCTCAACCTCGAAATCATGGCCGCCAGTCGGATCGAGATCGGTATACAAGAGATCGCGCTCATCCTCAGCACGGCCACGGCTCGTATCATGTCCTTGGCCGGGCTTTGGGCCTAGAGAAGAATAGTCGCCAAAGTACCAGTCAATCCCAGCGTCATACCATTGGTGCTCGCCCAAACGATCAGCCGGTGCGTACTCGGCAATATCCCTTTCATCGCTTGCGTGGGAACGGTAGTTGGATTTGCTCGTACTCCATGACGGACGAGCACGGGCAACCGGCTGCCGCGCCTCATTTTGGGAAACAAGCCCTAGATCGGCTGCTCCTTGCCCAAAGATGACATCGCGTCCCGCATGGTTGAGTGCAACGTCGATAAAAACGTTCAAATCGAGGTCTTCAGCTTTGCCAACCAGATACCCAAACTCACGCAGAGCAGACTCAGAGGTGCCTCCTTCCGAAAGTCGCTCACTGACCGACCAGTAATCCCGCGCCGCATATGGACTGCCTGGGGAGTAATTCTCCACGCGTCGCCCCTGGTCCGGGTCCAGGCGTTCTTTTGTATTGGGGAATATCGGCATCAGCCAGAGTGTATTAAACCCCAGCGTGTTACGAACATAGTGAAGATTGAAAGGATCGTAACCATCCCGATCGTGATCGGTGAAATCTTCGAGCGTACTGTGCTGCTGACCCGTCCCGCCCGACGTAGCTTCCACTACATACGGATTGGCCTCGTAAAGCGTCAGGTTCAACACTTTTCGCGGTGAAACGACAACGGCACAATCCCTTTGCATTTGACCATCAGTTTTGAAATCGTTATGCCAACGCCACGGGCCATTACCAATGCGGAACCGTCCAGTCAGCCTGTAGGCGCCCGCTCGGGTTGCAGCCAGTGTTGTTTTATATAGCTCATTGTTGCCCACGCGGCCGACATGGGTCATCGGATAGGTCATATAGTAGCTGCTGGGGCGGCCTGCATCATTTACATTCTCCCAGACCTTGGCGTGGTCTCGTCGATTCAGGTTCGTAAAGACCTCCACCTGCAGCTCGGATGGCGCGTGCCCATCGGCATCAACTTGAACCAACACATCGAAGGGAACCTGCTCGTTTCGATCCTCATCAAGAAAGTAATGGACCGTCCCATAATTTCCAGGTCTCGCCTCACGCCACACCAAATCATCCCGGATAGCCAGTTCGCCCATCCACGGTTCCGCCCTCCCGATGGTCGGCAGTAAGAGGAAGATGCCGAGACCGAACAAAGCGGTTTTCAACAACCTGATGCATTTAAACTTCATGCTTCCTCCTCTAGATGAGAAACCCGGTTACCATTTGAATTTACTCCTGACAACCCATCTATTCGTCGCATTTCCAAATCATAGGGCACGCCCGCGTTTACTTTAGTGGGATGGTTGGGCTTTGAACTCTTCTAACCTTATAGAACAATAGAAGATTTCTCGCTATTTTGCTTTTGCAAGAAGCTCAGGAATTCTGCACGCATATTTCATAGCCACCGTCTTGACCCCATGCGATCAATGGTAGGGTTAACGGTTAGTCTGCGGTAAAATCCGTGGAAAACACGATATCCGTTGTCTGAAATGCTGCGCCGCTGACTCAACAACAGCGATAATCTCTATTTAGCTGTCAATCTAGAGAGCCATCACATTTAAAATCACAGGCACGGGAAAACTTGGGTTCTTTTTCGAAGCGGACGGTTCAGGTGGTGCAGACAACGCACAACACAGTTGACCGTCAGTTGCCCTCGGGTTTGCACCGTTATTCCTGGGAGCAATAACAATACTCATGTCACCAATCTGGATTGTCATCCTGCCTTTTGCCGGCAGCCTCTGCGCGGCATTCCTGCCGTCTCACGCACGCAATGCGGCGGTATGGCTCGCGGGCGCGGTTGCGGTTGCCTGCGTCACGCTGACGTTTCAGCTCTACCCGCAGGTGGCCAGCGAGGGCGTGGTGCGCGCAGTCTTGCCCTGGGTGCCGGAACTGGGCCTGGATTTTACGTTTCGCGTAGATGGTTTCGCCTGGCTGTTTGCCATGCTGGTGTCCGTGATGGGGGCGCTGGTCATACTGTACGCGCGCTACTACATGGCGGCGCAAGATCCCGTGCCGCGCTTTTTCGCGTTCTTTCTGGCTTTCATGGGCGCCATGCTAGGGGTTGTGCTCTCGGGTAATCTCATTCAGCTAGTGTTTTTCTGGGAACTGACCAGCCTGACGTCGTTCATGCTCATCGCTTACTGGTACCACCGGGTGGATGCGCGCCGTGGCGCCCGCATGGCACTCACCGTGACAGCGGCCGGTGGTTTATGCCTGCTTGCGGGCATGCTGATACTGGGGCATATCGTCGGCAGTTATGACCTGGATGTCGTGCTGGCTTCTGGCGACCTCATCCGCGCGGATGTATGGTATCTGCCGGCGCTGGTCCTGGTCGCGCTGGGTGCACTCACCAAAAGCGCCCAGTTTCCGTTTCACTTCTGGCTACCGCACGCGATGGCGGCGCCGACGCCGGTATCCGTTTACCTTCATTCGGCGACCATGGTCAAGGCAGGAGTATTTCTACTGGTGCGGCTCTGGCCTGTGCTCGCCGGTACGCAAGCCTGGTTCTGGATCATTGGTACCTCGGGTCTCATTACGCTTGTGTTGGGCGCCTATGCGGCGATTTTCCAGCGGGACATGAAGGGTGTGCTGGCGTATTCGACCATCAGCCATCTGGGGCTGATCACGCTGCTGCTGGGTCTGAACAGCTCGCTGGCATTGATCGCGGCTATTTTTCATATCATGAATCATGCGACGTTCAAAGCGTCGCTATTCATGGCGGCCGGCATGGTCGACCACGAGACCGGCACGCGGGATCTTACCCGGCTGAGCGGGTTGTATCGGGCCATGCCCATCACCGCGACGCTGGCCATGGTTGCGGCGGCATCGATGGCGGGTGTCCCGCTGCTCAATGGTTTCCTTTCAAAAGAAATGTTCTTCGCGGAAACGATGTTTGTCAGCGGCCATGCAATCACGCGTATTGGCTTGCCCGTGCTGGCTGTGATCTGGGGAATATTCAGCGTTGCTTATTCGTTGCGTTTTATCCTGCAGGTATTTTTCGGGCCGCCTGCACAGGATTTACCAAGAAAGCCGCACGAGCCGCCACGCTGGATGCTGCTGCCCAGCGCACTGCTTGTACTGGCTTGCCTGGTGGTCGGCATGTTTCCAGCCGCGACCATGGGGCCTTTCCTGGATACGGCGGCCCGTTCGGTGTTGGGCGCATACATGCCGTCCTATAGCCTGGCCGTCTGGCATGGGCTGAATCTCCCGCTGGTGATGAGCCTGGTGGCAATGGTTGTCGGAACCGGGCTCTATCTGGCGCTCGGCAAATACCAGCAGGGCGCGGCGGTAGTACCGCTGATCAACCGCTTCGACGGCAGGCGCCTTTTTGAATTTACGATCCAGAAGCTCGATGGGGTGGCGGCCTGGCTGATGCGGTGGCTTTCAACAGAACGTTTGCAAGTCCAGTTGCTGCTCCTGATTTGCGCGGTGTTCGCCATTGCATTGATCCCCTTGCACAAGGGGCTGCCGGCGGGCAATATGGCCGGGTCGGCGTTCCAGCCGGCATTCGCGCTGCTGTGGCTGGTGGGCGCGGCGTGCGCAATCGGTGCAGCGACTCAGGCCAAATACCATCGTCTTGCTGCGCTTAGCCTTGCAGGTGGCGCGGGGCTCGCCACAGCCATGACATTCGTCTGGTTTTCGGCGCCCGACCTGGCCCTGACGCAACTGGTTGTAGAGGTTGTGACGGTTGTCCTGATCCTGCTTGGCCTGCGCTGGCTTCCGCCCCGGTACGCCTGGATCGATGATGCACTGGATTCATTTGGGGCACGGGTGCGGGCGCGTAGCCGGCGCCTGCGGGACCTGGCGCTTGCAAGCATTGCCGGCGCCAGCCTGGCCATGTTGAGCTATGCAATACTGACGCGGCAGGCTGGAAAAGGAATCTCCCATTTCTTCATCGAAAATTCGTTGCCGCTGGGCGGCGGCTCCAACGTGATCAATGTGATACTTGTCGATTTTCGCGGTTTCGATACGCTGGGTGAAATTACGGTGGTTGGAATCGTTGCGCTGACTGTGTTCGCTCTGCTGCGGCGGTTCCGCCCCGCGCCAGAGAGCATGGAACCGCCGCAGCAGCAGCGCGAGCAGGATGGGCAGACAGGCATGGCATCGCCCGACCCGCATGCGCCGCTGCCGCCGGGCCCGATGATGGTGCCGGGTACGCTCGTTCAGCTACTGCTGCCCGTTGCGGGCATGGTATCGGTATTTTTTCTGCTGCGCGGGCATAATGAGCCCGGCGGCGGGTTCGTGGGCGGGCTCATCATGGCGACGGCAATTATTCTGCAATACCTCGTCGGCGGCACGGCCTGGGCGGAGTCGCGCACGCGTATTCGCCCGCATTACTGGATCGGGGCAGGACTTTTGTGCGCGGCGGGCGCGGGTTTATCGGCATGGGTGGCAACACGTCCCTTTCTCTCCGCCCTGGCGTGGCACGGAACGTTGCCGGTAATCGGCGAACTGCATCTTTCCACGGTACTGTTGTTCGACCTGGGCGTCTATTTTCTGGTGATCGGATCAACGGTGCTGATCCTGGTGGCGCTCGCGCACCAATCGTTACGGGCCCATCGGAAAAGCGCGGCCCAGGCACGGCCCGAGGCGGCCACGGTCAGCGTGGCAGCGCTTCCTGCACAGGCGGGACCGGAGGCTTGATGGAAATTGTCTACGCTCTTGCGATTGGCGTGCTGACCGGATCTGGCGTATGGCTGCTGCTGCGGCCGCGTACCTTTCAGGTCATTATCGGGTTCTCACTGCTGTCTTACGCGGTCAATCTGTTCATTTTTGGCATGGGGCGACTGGCTGTCCATCTCCCGCCTATCATTGCCACGCTCGACCCCGACCCATCGCTCTTTGACGATCCTGTGCCCCAGGCGCTGGTGCTGACAGCAATCGTGATCAGTTTTGCCACGACGGCACTGTTTCTGGTTGTCTTGCTCGCATCCAGGGGCTTGACCGGCACGGATCACGTCGATGGCGAGGAGGAGCCTGAACCTTGAGCTGGCTACAGCATTTGCCGGTATTGCCGGTAGTCATACCGCTCGTGGCGGGGGCGGTAATGTTGCTGTTTGCCGAACCTCGGCGCACCACCCGCACGTTCATTGCACTCAGTGCCACGCTGGCAAATCTTGGGGTGGCGGCCTTGCTCGTATATATGGCCAATCGCGGCATGCCGGAGATTTGGCCGGGAGGAATCGCGGTATATCTGCTAGGCGGCTGGGAAGCGCCGTTTGGTATCGTGCTGGTGGCGGATCGCCTGTCGGCTGTGATGCTGATGCTGACCGCGGTATTGGCACTGTCATCGCTGGTATATGCGCTGGCGCGCTGGAAAAGGATGGGGCCTCATTTCCAGTCACTGTTCCAGTTTTTGATCATGGGCGTGAATGGCGCTTTTCTCACCGGCGACCTGTTCAACCTGTTCGTGTTTGTCGAAGTGTTGCTGGCTGCGTCGTACGGTTTGCTCCTGCATGGTCTGGGCGCTGCTCGCGTCAAGGCAGGCTTGCATTACATCGCCATTAATCTGGCGGCTTCGCTTGTTTTTCTGATCGGTGTATCGCTGATTTATGGTGCAAGCGGAACACTGAACATGGCGGATCTGGCCGTGCGCGTGCCGGGACTGGACGACGGCGACCGTATTTTATTCGAAGCGGGTGCTGCGATCCTCGGTGTGGCATTTCTGGTCAAGGCTGGCGCATGGCCATTGAACTTCTGGCTGCCCGCGGCTTATGGCGCTGCGGCGGCGCCGGTGGCGGCGGCCTTTTCAATCCTGACCAAAGTAGGGATTTATGCGCTGCTGCGATTGGGGTCGCTGCTGTCTGTCTCGGGCGCACCTGCGCCGTTCAACGATGGGTGGCTGTTCGGCATCGGCATGGTCACGCTTGCACTCGGTACCGCAGGCATGCTCAGCGTACAGCAACCACAGCGGTTGGCTGCGTATTGTGTCATCGTGTCAGCCGGCACGTTATTGGCGGCGCTTGGGTTGGGGGGAGAGGGGATGAAAGGCGCGGCGATGTTTTATCTGGTCAGTTCTGTGTTGGCGACCGGCGCTTTTTTCATGCTGAGCGAAATGATCGAGCGTACCCAGCGATTTGGCGACAACGCGATAGACGTCTCGCTGGAATCATTCGGCCTCGACGATCCGCTCGACCCTGCCCGTCCGGATGAAGTGGTGGGTATTGTGCTACCCGCAGCCATGGCGTTTCTGGGCCTGAGCTTCGTATCGTGTGCGCTGCTGGTAACGGGATTGCCGCCGCTATCCGGCTTCGTCGGCAAATTCATGATTCTTTCGGCCGCGCTGGGAACCGCGCCGCTCGAGACTGTGTCGGCCTCGACCTGGGCGTTATGGGCAGCGATATTAGGGTCCGGGTTGGCCGGCATCATTGCATTGTGCAGAATGGGCATGCGCCTGTTCTGGAGTTCGGATGAGATCGTTACGCCGCGGCTGCATCTGACCGAAGCCGCCCCGGTGGCCATGTTGCTGCTGCTGAGCATGGGGCTCACGGCGGGAGCCGGGCCGGCTGCCAATTATCTCGCACTTACCGAGATTTCGTTGTCGTCACCGCAAGTATATATTGATGCCGTGCTGGGGAACGGCCTTTTATCATCCCCGTCATTTGGGACTGGGGAACCTGAGCGATGAAAAGATGGCCATCTCTGTCGCTGTTTACGATAGTTCTGTTCGCGATCTGGCTCCTGCTCAATGATTCGCTGGCGCCGGGCCAGATCGTGCTGGGCCTCGCCATGACGATAACTGTCTCCCTTGCGACTGCTGCAATGCTGCGATCGCGCGCGCGTCCCGGTCACCTCCTGGTTGCGGTCAAGCTGATGTTCGTTGTGTTGCTTGATATCACCCTCTCCAATATCGCGGTTGCACGTATTATTTTCGGGTCGGCGAAAGCACGCTCGAATTCCGGCTTCATGCAAATCCCTATTGATATGCGCGATCCGTATGGGCTCGCCACGCTTGCCTGTATAGTGACTGCGACACCTGGCACCATCTGGGCGGGACTGGCGCCGGATGGTGCTGCCTTGACGATCCATGTCCTCGACCTGCAAGATGAGGAGGCCTGGGTCCGTACGATCAAAGACCGTTATGAACGCCCCCTGATGGAGATTTTCGAATGAATACGCTGCTACCCTGGGCCCTATCCTTCGCGCTGATTGCTTTTGCACTGGCCATGATTTGCGCGGCTATCCGGCTACTGCGTGGGCCGGCTGCGGAAGATCGCGTGCTGGCGCTGGATACGCTCTATGTTAATTCCATGCTGACTGTGCTGACGCTCGGCATCCAGTTCGGGTCCAGAATATATTTCGATATCGCCCTGCTGATTGCGCTGTTCGGCTTTGTCGGTTCGGCAGCCATGGCAAAATTTCTGCTGCGCGGAGAGGTAATCGAGTCATGATGACAACGGATATTCCAGTATGGGCGGATGTGCTGGCTTCCTTGCTGCTGATCTCGGGCGCGGTGCTCGCGCTGACGGGCTCCTTCGGCCTGCTCAGGCTGCCTGATCTGTTTTCGCGGATACATGCGCCTACCATGGGCAATACGCTCGGCCTCGGTTGCGTATTGCTGGCATCGATATTGATCGCTTCCTTGCATGCGCAACGGTTCGTCTTTCAGGAACTGCTGATTTCGCTATTTGTCGTAACGACATCTCCGGTGACCTCGATGCTGCTCATACGGGCGGGAATATACCGGGACCGCAGAGATGCGCGCAAAAATGCGATGGGCCAGCCGAGTGAGGCGCTCAAGCAAATCCAGCGGATGCAATAATGCCGCGAGTCGGATTGAAGCTCAAGCGCAACCAGGCTTAAGCTTCATTGACGCAGCCAATAGGTTATGCCGCCGAAATCAACGGGACGGAAGGGTACTTCACCCGTATTCGCCGTACCCTGTAGCGTTTGTACGGCTTTTTTATATTCCTCCAGATAACTGTCGCGAACCAGGTCCGAGCCCGGTTCATAGGTCGAAACCGTGGCGGCGGCTTCAACGTTTCTCTCCAGTATTTTCAGCGCCTTCAGCTCTTTCGAATATTCATCGGAACAGTGGTAATTCAGTTCCTGTTCCAGCCGTTTGATACGCGTGAACAATTCCTTGGTAGTAATTATGTTTTCGGTGTTGATGATGGCCCTGGATTCCATGGATTTGTTTTTCCTTGTTCATCAAAAGACAAAGACGGTGTCGAGCGTTTTTTGATCGGGGGCCCGCATGGGCAAGTGATCTCTTCGAATCCGTGAGGATGCCTGACCTCGCGAGTGTCGTTTAGTTGTTTGCAACCTGATAAAGTATATACGCTACAACCACAAAAACGTTCTTTCCATCTCAACCTGTTCCAAGCTTCGACAGGAGAAACAACATGACCAACAAGGCCATTTACGTGCAGCCAGGCGGGGGGTTTGATCGTGTAACGCTGGGCACAAGCGATCCTTTACCGCCGAAACCGGGCGAGATCACGGTCCGCATCCAGGCGAGTTCGCTTAATTATCATGATTACGCAGTGGTCAGCGGGATGTGGGCCCCCTCCGTTGCGCGTATCCCCATGTCGGATGGAGCGGGAGAGGTTGTCGCGACGGGTGAGGGCGTGACTGAATTCGCGTCGGGTGATCATGTCGTCAGTACTTTCTGTCCGATGTGGCTGGACGGTGAGCCTGAGATTGATGATATGAGCACCGTTCCAGGCGATGGCATCGATGGTTTTGCGCGCCAGCAGGTAACCATGCCTGCCACTGCGTTCACCCGTGCGCCCAAGGGATATAGCCACGCCGAGGCGGCCACGCTTACCTGCGCGGGATTGACAGCCTGGCGCGCATTGATGGTGGATGGCGCGTTGAAGCCCGGCGAGACCGTGTTGATCCAGGGCACCGGCGGCGTTTCGGTATTTGCTTTGCAATTCGCCAGGATGGCGGGCGCGACGGTAATCGCCACCTCATCCAGCGATGAGAAGCTTGGCCGGCTGGAAGCGCTAGGCGCAGACTACCTGATCAACTATCGGAAAGACCAGAATTGGGGCGACTCGGTGCGCCGCTTGACGGCGGGTCGCGGGGTTGATCATGTCATAGAGGTAGGCGGACCTTCGACATTGGCGCAATCCATGGTAGCGGCACGCATCGGTGGGCACATCGCGATCATCGGCATCCTCTCCGGCGTGACGGGAACGCTGCCGTTGCTCCCGGTTCTCACGCGCCAGTTGTGCCTCAAGGGACTGGTCGTCGGCAGCCGCCGCCAACAGATGGAAATGATCCGCGCCATTGATGCTAATGGAATGCGCCCGATGATCGATCGGCATTTTCCGTTGGAACAACTTGTGGAGGCTTTCCGCTATCAGGAATCCAACCGGCACTTCGGCAAGATATGTCTTGATATTTGAGCTTCCTGTCATTCTCGGCATATAAAAAATGCAAAAAGAAGTTGTCATCATCGGCGGCGGCTTTGCAGGGCTTAACCTGGTGAAGCACCTGGCTGAAGAACCCGGTTTTCATGTCACGCTAGTCGATATGAATAATTACAACTTCTTTCCGCCGCTTTTGTATCAGGTTGCGACGGGTTTTCTTGAGGTATCCAATATCTGTTATCCATTTCGCAAATTCTTTCATGGCAGAAGGAACGTAAGTTTCCGTCTGGGCGACCTGCAAAAGGTTATTGCGGAAGACAACAAGGTTCTTTTGTCTACCGGAGAGCTGTCTTATGATTATCTTGTTCTCGCCACGGGCACGGAGACTAACTATTTTGGAATGGAAAATATCCGCAAGGCAGCCCTACCGATGAAAACAGTGGATGATGCAATAGAAATCCGCAACGACATGATCCAGAAAATGGAGGAGGCAACGGTTGCCGCCGCCGGAGCGCAAAAGGTGCCGCTCTCGGTCGTCATCGCGGGTGGCGGACCCACCGGGGTTGAAATTGCGGGAATGTTCGCGGAGATGCGCGAGAATATCCTGCAAAAGGATTATCCGGAATTGGCCGGCCACGAAGTAGATATCTACCTTGTCGATGCATCACCCGGGTTGCTGACCTCGATGAGCGAAAAATCGCAGCAATATGCTTATGACCGGCTGGTTGAAATGGGCGTGAAAGTACAGCTGAACAAACTGGTGAAGGATTATGTAAACAATGCCGTCCTCTTTGCCGATGGCGAAACGATCAAGACCCGAATCCTGCTCTGGACCGCGGGGGTAACCGCAAAAGTGTTCGAAGGCGTTCCGCCGGATTGCTATGGTCGCGGCAACCGGCTTCTAGTGGACGAGCATAACAGGGTGAAGGGCATCTCGAATATCTATGCTATCGGCGATACTTGCCTGATGGTTACCGACGGGAATTTTCCGCAGGGGCACCCGCAATTGGCGCAGGTAGCGCTTCAGCAGGGTAAAAACCTGGCCGGCAACCTGCTCGCCGTACTTTATGGCAGACCATTAAAGTCGTTTTTCTATCATGACAAGGGTTCGATGGCCATAATCGGGCGAAATAAAGCCGTGGCAGACCTTCCCAAGCCCGAAATCCACTTCAACGGCTGGGCTGCCTGGATGACATGGCTGTTCATTCATCTTTTTTCCTTGATTACCTATCGAAACAGGATAATGACCTTGTTCAACTGGGGAGTCGCTTACTTTACCAAGGATCAATCGTTGAGGATGATCATCAGGCCAGCGGCAAGTCCCGGGCGCGAGGAGTAGTCCAAGCAAAAGCGCTTCAACCATAAAAACTGGTTTATCAGTCGGCCAGCTTTTTCACCCAGGCAACATAGTGGTCCATCCAGTTTTGCAGGAATTTTCTCGTATCTTCAATCCCGATGCCTCCGTTCTCGTCGAACAATCCTTCTTTCACATGGATAAACGCTTCAGGCTGGCCGAGCGTCGGTACATCCAGGTAAGCGAGGGTATTGCGCAGGTGCTGTTGGGCCATGGCTGTGCCCGCCGCGCCAATGGAGGCACCCATCACGCCCGCGGGTTTTCCGGCCCAGGCATTCTCCCCGTAGGGACGCGAGGCGTGATCAATCGCGTTCTTGAGCACACCCGGCATCGAACGATTGTATTCGGGCGTGACGAACAGAAGCCCGTGGGCATTCGTAATTTCGCTCTTCAATCGCTTGACTGAGTCCGCCTGGTTTCCATCGTCGTCCTGATTGTAGAGCGGCAGATCGCCGATTTGGGATTGTTTGAAAGTAAGCTCCGGCGGAGCCAGTCGCATCACTGCAGCAGCCAGTTTGCGGTTGAACGAATCATGGCGAAGGCTGCCGATCACTATGGCAATGCGATATTGGCTCATGTGAGATTTCCTTATAAAAAATTGCAGAAAATGAATATATGTGTTTCGCGTTCAGCAACCATACCTGGGAGACACCTCGAATATACCAAACTTGACTAGCTGCCAGCGTTGATCTAATAGTTAAAAAGGCTATCCAATGATAACGTTCTTTGTATCCATAACATAGCAGCAAAAAAATCACGGCTTCATTCGGCCGCACTCCAGCGGGCGGCACCGGCGCAGGAGCAATACCTGGATTCAGGAACAGATGAGCCAGTGGCATGGCCAGGGTTGCGTTATTCATTCATCTTATCGGGAGAATTAGAATGCTGGGTGATGAAAAATCGGTAGTACTGTCGTTCGACGACGGGCCAGTGCCCCTGGCAGCACTTGAAAGCATCCTGCAGACGCTACGACAGGAGGAAATCAAGGCGGAGTTTTATGTTCTGGGCGACGAGGTAAGGCAATATCCCGAAGCGGCAAGAATGATTGTCGATCAGGGGCATGACATTCAGAACCATTCCTGGAGCCATTCAGATCTTGAACGGGCGTCGGAACAAAGCGTGCGCAGTGAACTGGAACGCACCCAAAACATAATCGAGAAAACGACCGGCATAACGCCGACTAAAATCCGTCCGCCATACGGGGCGGGGGGATTCCGTGGTCACCTCGATCCGGAGTTGGTCGAGGTGGCACGGGATCTATCCCTGGCCATCGTAACCTGGGACATCGATACCGAGGATTGGAAAACCCCTCAAGGTCTGGGACCGGAAAAAATAAACAATATCGAGAGTCAGTTCGAGCAACAGCCGCGTAGGGAATCCTTCAGTATTCTCATGCATGTGCAAGCGGGGACTGCCAGGGACCTGCCGGCTTTTATCTCCCGGCTGAGGGAATGGGGATTTACCATTGCGGAACCGTAATGGACCCCAGTGACGAGTGTCGGCGGGCGCATCATGGGCGCCGGGATGATGCCTTCTGCGGCTCCGCATTGTTGTCATTGTTGTCTATGCTGTCATCAAGCCCGGTGATCGCGGCTGGGCAGGAAAACCGGGAATATGATTGCAGGCCGGATATCAAATATGAGTGCACCATAGACCAGTGCGAAAAGATAGTCAGCGATTTCCAGCATGCCGAGTGGTTCGCCTACAGCACGGCAACCGGCGAGTTATCAGCTTGCCTATGGACGAACTGCTACGCAGCCAAGGCGACTGTATTCAGGGATCCGGCCTCGGGTAACCTTACGGCGATCGGTAAGCTCATACCAACTGCGCATCCCGGAAATGAGCCGATAATCGTTTCATTGACAATCGATTCCGGAAATAACGACGATACCCGCAACTTTACCGCTGTCTGGGGGTATCGTAACGAGGGGTTGACGTTTGACATGGGCAAGTGCGCGCTTCGAAAATCTCCCTGAGGCCGGTCTGAATCGCCCCGGGTTTTGAGGAGGCTCCAACATCTGAGAGAAATGGTATGGACGCCTCCCACCCGTGAGGAATGGTAGGGAAGGATGGGGCTTTCACGG
>NZ_FMWY01000030.1:0-46039 GCF_900103145.1 Nitrosospira sp. Nsp18
AAAGCCCCATCCTTCCCTACCATTCCTCACGGGTGGGAGGCGTCCATACCATTTCTCTCAGATGTTGGAGCCTCCTCAAAACCCGGGGCGGTTCAATCTTTTGTAAAGCAGAATAGAAGAGGGGCTCCTAAGCAATTTTCGCGCGAACAGTAAATCGATGGGCTGGGTGCGGCAACACCAACACCGGAGGGAAAGAAAGTCGCCTACTACTCGAGAAATGGCGCCTTCCTTACCTTATTGCCACGAATATTGGTCCCTCTTGATTAAAGGCGCCTACATTTGTACCAACGGGCGCCAAGGGCAGAGTGTATTTGAAACAGGTCAAAGTAGAAAAAGAACAAGGCTAAAAAGGAGCCAATAAAACAAAAGACCAGCAAAACAAAAGACCAGCCGAAGCGGGTTTGAGATGGGAAATATCGGAAAGCTGCTTAAAGCTTGTCGCGCCCGGGAAATCAGATTAATACTTTTTGCTAGCTCATACAGTTTGGACCACGCACTCCTGCAGTCAGGAGTGCGACAGTCGTTGCAGATTCCGGTTATTCAAATGGGGAACAAGGCAGCCAATGCGAGCAGAGCGCATTACGGCCATCGTGCCGCGGCCAAGGATCGTCAACAAGCGCGGCAAGGTACACTTTAGCCGCGATGAGTTCGCCTACGATGCCAAAACGGACAGCTGGCGCTGCCCGGCCGGCGCAACCTTGACCCGATCCAGCGTTTCATTGACCGCGCAGAAGAAGGATTACACCACAAAGGCCTGTGGTGACTGTGCGCTGAAGGATCAATGCACGAAATCCAGGCGGCGGGTGGCATTCTTGAGATTCTCGTCTTGAATACCAAATGTCCCTACTTCTGTGTCGGTAATGATGTGCTCGACGCTTCCCGAAGCGTTGACGCTGGAGGTTGCTGCGTTTTCCCAGCTCTTCCTTTCGTTTTTGTTAATGTTTTTTATTTCCTCTCTGGGGCACTTGATCACTTTTTGGACCTTAAGAGTTGACTGAGTTTAGTTGGTCTCCTTGAGTGTCAAACCGAGAATAAGATGCGATAAAAGGTCGATATTTAGCCCATTGATCTGCTCCCGATAGGCGGAGCAAACAGCTGGGGAACCTTGGCTCAACAGATGGAAAGCAGAAGTTACCTTCGGCCCTTTTGTTTATATCTCCACAAAAAGACCGTTTATTGGAAGGGGCAAGGGGTAAAAATGGAATTAGGTTTGCTGTAAACACTTCATTCCCTTTACTTGCGCCGGCTGCGAATTTCAAGGCCAGGGCTCGGCGCGGTATTTTCATTACAGGAACCTTATGGCTGATTTACCTACACTGAATGTCGCCCACTACCAGATAAAGTAAGTGCCATACTATTGGGAGAACATTTTCTTTTGCAGAAGCATCGCGCGCCGGCTCACGAATGTCCTTGGCAATCTCACAATCTCCTAGACCAAGCCCGTGACGGGACGCTAAAATGCGCGCCGTTCCATCAGTCACCCACCCCGTACCCCTGATCCAGCACGTGGTAAAGCCCAATTTGTTTCCCCTTGATATCCACAGGCAGACATGGCAGCCGCAGCGGCCACACCTCGAATTGCACATTTGGAAACGACATAAGACAGCCCTTGAAAGACCTTACCTGTCAGATGCTGTTTTTTAAATCCCTACAGACAAGAGCAATCATTTATGACTTTAGCAACCGACCAGAATCTCGATCCCCATAGGCTTTCTCCAACTGCCAGAAGAATGCTGGAGCTCCGGGATGATGTCCTTTGGGAATGGGCAGAAAGGGTTCGGCAATCCCTCAAGGAAGCTGAGCAGCTGCCCCACCCGATCCTGATCAATACCTTCCCGTCCCTATACGACAACATCGCAGAAGCGATTACACCGGGCTACCCTAGGGCAACAGGTAATGAAAGCAACACGGTAGCGAGTGAGCATGGCGGCGAGCGCGCGAGGCTGACGAACTACAACGTCCATTCAGTCATATTTGAATATCAAATACTGCGATGGACGATCTTTGATGTTTTAAAGGCGAATGATGTTCAGCTTAACGACAACGAAATTTATCGGATCAATGCTTCCATCGATGGATCAGTGCGTGAGGCCGTAAATGCTTTCGCTCTTGCGCAATTAGCACTGCGCGAAAGATTCATGGCCGCCCTGACGCATGATCTGAGAAACCCATTATCAAATGCAAAACTTGCTGCCCAATTGATTGAACGGTCATCAGATCCCGACAGGATAAAGGAATTTGCGGGACAAATTGTTGCAAGCCTCAAGCGTATGGATGGAATGATTCAGGATTTGCTCGATGCTGCCAAATTCCAGAGCGGAGAACGGCTAAAACTTCGTCTCGAGGAATTCGACATGCAGGAGCTTGCGAAGGAAGTGTGTGAACAATTCACCTTCGCGCATGGACCGCGTTTTCAACTCATTGCCCAATCGGCCAGAGTCTGGTGGGACCGGGAGGCCGTCAAAAGGGTAATGGAAAACCTTCTTGGCAATGCCCTTAAATATGGCACTCCTGACGCTCCTGTAAGGATCAAAATTGATCCGGTGCATGGGCGTGTGATGCTGACCGTGCATAACGAAGGAGAGCCCATTCCTCCGGAACAGATCGAAAGCCTATTCCAGGTATTCCAAAGAGCAGCCGCTGCAAAAGAGGGGAACAGGGACGGCTGGGGCATAGGCCTGCCGTACGTCCGCAGTGTTGCGGAAAGCCATGGCGGAAGTATTGAAGTTGATAGTGCAGAACAGCGTGGAACAACTTTCCTGATAAGCATGCCAGCGGATGCAAGGCCCTATCAACATGCCCCAACACTCGAGGGAAAACGGGAGTGATCCTGCATAGCAGAGTCAGACGTAAAGTTGAATAACTTTTCGACTTCAGGCTTGAAGTCTTTTTTACTCCCGGTGGTTGCATGAAAGGTAGGAAGGGTCTGTCCGCACCTATCTTTCTTTAGGGCTAGCCCTAGTGATAGCAAGTTTAAACCTCCCACAATCCTCTCAATAGATACCGATCTGATTTTTGATTGATCGTCTATCACAGCATCTTTAATCCGTGGGAGGACCAAATGATCATTGGATAAGCAATTACAGCAATCGATTTCCTGCGCTCGTATCACCAACTTATCCTCGTTGCGTCCATCGAAAAAGCGATGGAACCCCGTCACGGTGCGGATTGTGGGAGTCGATCGTCGCGCAGCGCTTTTCGCAATAAGGATACATCGCGCGGTGTCACTGCGGGTGCTGCATTCCCCCAGCTATTGCGTACGAAGGTAAGGACGTCCGCTATCTCGCGGTCAGAAAACTTTTTTTCATAAGCCGGCATCTTTTTCGGTTTCGGCCCATTTTTCGTTAGCGGCGCTTTTCCTCCTTCCAGCATGAGGCGAACGAGGGAGGATGCGTTTTCGGAGAGAACCATCGCGCTACCGCCGAGCCGTGGAATTTGCGGTGACTTGCCTGTGCCATTATCTCGATGGCATTTGGCGCAAAACCCTGAGTAGAGGCCCGCGCCGGGACGTTCAAATTTGCTCGCAACGGTTCCGGTCAGGACGAACTGGCCTTGCATGGCGGGTGGTTTGTAGGACGTCTTTCCCTTCTTCGCCGGTAGGGATTTTAGATAGCGCGCAATGGCATCCAGATCAGCCTTACGTAAATGCTGGGTGCTGTTTTCGATAACGGTGACCATACTGCCGAAGGCGACACTATGTCCGCTATGGCCTGTTTCCAGGAATGTGGAAATTTCCGACTCGGACCATCTGCCCAGACCCGATGCATCCGTTCCAGTCAGGTTCCCGGCAAACCAGTTATCTATCACCGCGCCGCTCAAGTAATCGGGCGATGATTCAGAGTATGCTTTTTCCTGGAAAGCCAAGCCACGCGGCGTATGGCAGGCGCCGCAGTGGCCCAATGATTGCACCAGGTAAGCGCCGCGATTCCACTGCGTATCGCGGTCGGCGCGCGGCTGGTACGTTTTCTGATTGGCAAATGCCGCGCTCCAGAACATCAGGCCCCAGCGCTGGCTGAAAGGAAAAACGAGTCTGGTCTGGGGTGGCATGTGACGAACCGCCTTCACTCCTTTCATGAAGTAGGCATATAACGCCTGTATATCGCTATCCGATATCGCCGCGAACGAGGCATAAGGCATTGCCGGATAGAGGCGTCTGCCGTCCTTGGCGATGCCTTCGCGAACGGCGCGGCTAAAATCAGCATAACTGTATTGACCAATGCCGGTGGCCGGATCTGGCGTGATATTAGTTGAATAAATAACCCCGAAAGGTGAATTGATCGGTAAGCCGCCGACAAAAGGCGGATGATGCGGTCCGGCCGTATGGCAACCGGCGCAATCAGCCACCTTCGCAAGATATTCGCCGAGGGCGATGGTTTCGGGATCGGCAGCCTGGGCGTTTGCCACAATTATCCCCCCTACGGCAACCCGGGCAATCCATGCAACCCATGAACGACCTGCAGCTAAAACCCGGCTTATCCAATCCCTGAATGCCGTTCCTGATATCTTCATCCCTGTTAAATCCATGCGCTGCAAGGTGGCACCAATAAAACAGCGCACCCGGTAAATAAAATTGCGACGATAAACACGAAGCTCGACATTGTCCCCAGCCTTGCCAGAAATCGTGTCTGTCCTCCATCTGCTTCGAAGGCGTGTTCTCCTGCTCCTGTCACGCCTGGCAGGGGGCTAGCTTGTCGCCATAGATTCCACGCAACGTATCCCGAAAGCAAGCCACCCGCCAGACAAATCAGGCTGATCATTGCCAGAATTACCGACAGGTCGGCCCACAACGGGGCGGGGAGCGGAACCTGATATGGATAGCAAGCATAGGCGGCAAGCGGTTCGCTTAAAGACATCTGGCCTACCCAAGAGGTAGGCGCACCAAAAAGTGCCAGCAATGTTCTATATGTACTTACCGAACGATCAGGAGGAGCACGATGTTCTTTCGCTATGTCCTGTTTGCCGGTAGAGCTCATTTGAATTTTAGAGGTAAGGAAATAGGTGCAAAGTAGCGAAAACGAACAACCAGACAACGTCGACAAAGTGCCAATAAACTCCCCCGATGGTGATGGCGACATGGCGTTTCTCGTTAAAGTAGCTGAACGATATCCATACCAGCAGGAGCAACAGGATGGCCAGTCCGATGACCACGTGAAGCAAATGAAATCCGGTGATCGTGAAATATAGCGACCCATACAGATCCGAAGTCATTCCATAAGTCTTTTTATCCCATTCGTTGAGCTGAATTCCGACAAAACAGGCGCCCAGCACGATTGCGAGCGCCATCGCCGCAATGGCCCACTGGGTTTGTTTTTGCCGGATGCAGCGTTCGCTTGCCCAAACGCAGACACTGCTCACAAGCAAAATCGCTGTATTTATGCTGGGCAGGAGCAAATCAGGCAAACCTGCCGGTGGCCAATGCTGCTCGGCTTGAGATGCCAGATAGAAGTAGGCAAACAGCAGATATCCAAATAGCGATCCCTCCGTCACGATCAGCGCCAGAACGCCCCACCACCCACCCGATAGTTTGCCCTTGCTCCCTACGGGTAGTGGCTGTGCCAGCAATTGATCGGCGTTAACCATGGGCTTCTCGCTGTGGTGCGTCAGGCAAGCGTTGAGCAAGCGTTTTTCTGGGCCACATCCAGACGATAAGCGCGACAATGGCCAATATAATCATCAGCCCGGTGAAATTCCACCAGTGAAGCAGCATACCAACGAACACCAGTGAAACGAACAGCCCGACAAAGAAGGGCGTATAGGAGTCATCAGGCATCTTCAGGATGATCTCCGGTGCTGCGTCGATCGGAGAGGTGCCAATCGTTTCCCGGCCTTCCATCAGCAGGTAGCCTTCTTCAAGGCTCGAGCGATTCCCGCTTTCCCGGGTTTCGTCAAGCCGATCCTCCCATAGCGGATGCCGGCTTCCGACAAGGGGAATAACGGCAAAGTTATAGGCGGGGGGCGGCGAGGGTACGGACCATTCCAGCGTGGCGGCATCCCATGGGTTTGCGCCTGCCCGAGCCCCACGCTTAAGGCTGATCGCGACATTTACGAGAAAAATCAGGACACCAACGGCAAATACGAAAGACCCGATGGAGGTGATCATATTGACTGTATCCCATCCCATCCGCGATGAATAAGTGTAGATACGGCGCGGCATGCCCAGTAGACCCGATATATGCATCGGAAAAAACCCTACATTGAAACCGATGAACATGACCCAAAAGCTACATTTACCCATTTTCTCATCCATCATGCGTCCGGTGAATTTTGGGAACCAGTAATAGATGCCGCCTATGACCGGAAATACGTTGATTCCCAGCAGCACATAATGCAGGTGTGCGACGATGAAGTAGGTGTCGTTAAGCTGCCAATCGAGCGATACGGCTGCCGTCATCACACCCGATAAGCCGCCGATCACAAACAGAATGACAAACCCGGCAAAAAACAGAAATGGCGTCTTGAACACCGGCCTTCCAAGCCAGATAGTTGCAATCCACGAAAACACGGCGACCGAGCTCGGGATTGAAATCACCATGCTGGCAGCACCGAAAATTGATAGGGCGACAGTCGGCAAACCAGTAGCGAACATGTGGTGAATCCATACCTCGAATCCAATCAGCATGGTCGCCATGGTAGCAAGGGCCATGGCTGCGTAACCCACCAGGGGGCGGCGGCAAAACGTGGGTAATGCATCCGAAACAATGCCCATCGCCGGAAGCACAATTGCATAAACCCACGGATGGCCAAAGATCCAGAATAGATGCTGCCACAGCAGTGGCTTGCCGCCATTGGCCACGTCAAAGAAGTAGGTGCCCACCTGACGGTCAAGCCACAGAAGAAAAAACGCGAGGCTGACTGCGGGGATAACCAGGAGATTGGCTACGGATGCAGTGAGCGTGCCCCAGACCAGAATGGGTACGCGATTGATTGTCATGCCCGGCGCCCGCATCCGGAATAGCGTAACCACAAAATTGATCGATCCGACGGTTGTCGATATTCCCAGCAGCACCATGCCGAGCGCGAAGACATCGATATTGGGGCCGGTGTTATAGATGGGTCCCGCAAAGGGAACATAGTTGAACCAGCCGGCATTCGGTGCCTGCCCGATGGGGAAGCTCGCATACATGAATATGCCCGCAAATAAAAATATCCAGTAAGAGAGCGCATTCAGACGGGGAAATGCCATATCGCGCGAGCCCAGCAGCAGCGGCCAGAGATAGTTGGAGAATCCGGACAATATCGGCAAGGCATACAAGAAGATCATCGTCACGCCGTGCATCGTGAACAATTGGCTGTATTGTTCCGGCGTCAGCAGCGTAAGGCTTGGTCCAGCGAGCTGCAAGCGCATGATCAGCGCCTCGATGCCGCCAATCAGAAGGAAAATAAATGCCGTGACGATATATCGGAGGCCGATCGTCTTATGGTCGACCGTTGAGAGCGAGCCGCGCCAGCCTGGGGCCGCTTCCCAGATATGGGCGAGGTGCGTTTCGGCGGCCGAACCAAGCGGTGCACGGCCAAAGTCCGGCACGCGGCTCAGGCGATCCTCGCCAAGATGATCGTTTCGGCGGCCATCCGCTGGGCTATGGGGCAAGTCAGAGATAGCCATAAGTATTTTAACCTAAATCCGGTAGTTGACCGCTCATTGGATAGATCAACATTATGATTAATAACAATATTTCATATTATTTGACGCTCACTTTCCGGGTGAGGGCGCTACGGGGAGAATTGCACAGTTTTTGCGGCACATGGCTGCGTTGCAACTTCTTGGAATGGAACGACCATTCCGCATCGTTGCGCCTTGCCCTGCACACCAAAAACCGTACACTTCACCCCGTCCAACTACCGGATTTAGGTTTAATCCAGTTTCGACAAAAATAACGCGAGTGCGGACTTTTCAGATTTTGATAACACCATGCTTGGCATGCGTGACCCCGGCTTGAGTTGTTGTGCGTTAACAACCCACTTCATCACATGTTCAGGCGTATTCGTTAATAATCCTCCTGCAAGCCGACGCCGTGAGTTCAAATGGGTCAGATCGGGAGCATGCTGGCCGGAAGCATGGGTTCCCCGAACCGTGTGGCAGCCAGCGCAACGATCCATGAACAGTTTGTGGCCAGGCATTTCATTCGCCGTCGGTGCGAGCGAAATGGTTTGTCGCTGGGCATCCTGCCATTTTTTAAAATCGCCGGCACTTTCCGCAACGATTTCGAAACCCATGTGAGCATGACCGGCGCCGCAAAACTGGGCACATTGCCCGGTATATACACCGGGCACATCAGCCTGGATCCATTGCTGATTCGTCAGTCCCGGGATCATCTGCGTTTTTCCGGCGAGCTTCGGTATCCAGAAGGCGTGGATAACATCGGCGCTTTTCAACTTGATCAGGACAGGTTGGCCTACAGGAACATGCAGCTCGTTAGCAGTGATGAAGCGTTGCGAAGGATCGTCATGGTCATATTCGATTTTCCACCACCAGTCATGCCCCGTAACAGTCAGCGTAACGGTCGGGGTTTGCGCCGGCTTGGCGACCGCGTTCAGCACCATCATCGCGTAAATAACCAGGCCGAATAATATGCAGGTGGAAATTCCCGTTCCGATATATATCCATCGAAGCCCTTCGCCTTCGCGCCCAATTGTGCGAGGGTCCATGGCTGGACGTTTGCGGAGCAAAGCTCCCAGCAGCAGTAGCGTGATAACGAGGAATACCAGCACCGATAGCCCGGCCAGCACCCATCCGAGATACATTGTCGGCCTGGATGCGGGCCCATAACTGTGCAGGAAATAATTTAGCGGCGCCTCCGCTGCGTCGGCCGCAGGTGTCATTATTACCACTGTGGCGGATATCACAGCCAGCCGTGCAGCCAGGCCTGATGCCTGTTTTAAGGCCGCATGAGAATAAAATCCTGACTTGATAATTTTCATTTTCAGGCTAGGCAACAAAAAACGATCATTCTCCAGCTAATGGCTATAAGGCTTATGGGAACGGACCTCCGACGGTGTGCTCCCAGCAGTGTGGCAGCCCAGTCGTCGGGGTGGTCAGATTGCAGCTGAAGTTGGCAGACATGCGTTGCGGCTCATCAAGTAGTGCCTACTGGATAGGCTGTTGTACTCATCAGTGCCAGCGATGGCTGGCGGGAATCGAGACGGGTAGGTTCGCTGACATTTCCCTTCATTTCGCAATGTCCTGTTTGATCTTGTGGTCTGGATAGGCGACCCCATCGCTGATTTCGTCGTCTTGCTGCAACCTTTCGGCCGAGCCGAGGAGAATGGTTAAATGCTACGCTCTGGACGCAATGTTTCTGTTCGCCATCGCACTCACGACTCAATTTTGCTATTCATAATCGTGAAGCCGGTAGCTGGACGGGTGAGTAAGCAGTTTTTGATTATTGAACTTATTACAAGCGAGTGAATCAGAACAAAAAGCGAAGAGAAGCGGGGTTGGCAGGACCGATTCAGGTGAGTTTAGAATCGAGGGCAAAGTGGGAGAATAAACGAGCGGGTGCTTTGTCTTTATTCTAAGCAGCGTAAAAATTACGGGTATGAGTGAGCAGCGCTAGGTCGAGTCTGCTTTTTAAGTATCGGGAAGAATATCAGGAGAAGGAAAGGATGACCCCAAGCGAGCCTGAACCATCATGGCTGCACTTGGGGCTGAGTGAAGGAGGGAAAAATTGAGTAGCTAGAAGGCGACCTGATATTGCAATACGAACTGTCCTCTGCTGGAAGTTTTGACGATATCGCCGGCAGAGTTGGCGCGGAATATTGGCCTGTTCTGGTAATCAAAGGTGATTTTACTATTATGACCGTGTAGCAGCCAGTTGACGCCACCGTTAAACACGTTCATCTGATCATGGAGTGCGTCCCAGCCTGCGCTTGTTATCGACGTGTAGACCTGCAGTTGGCCATTATTTGACCCAAGCAAGCTTTTAGGCAACAGATATCCCGCCTGCGCGTACCACATGTCGCCCGTGCCAAACATTGGGTAAGTATTGCCGGGACCGTTTCTACTGACGCCAAGGCCTGATCCATTAGCCGAATTCTGGCCATTTCCATTCATGCGAAGATAATTGGGCCCGTAGTTCATGTGGAAGTACCCAACGTAAGCGGATATGGCGGTTTCCTTTTCCTTGTCCAGCGGTGCATCCAGGTAACCGGCAACCGACCAGTGGGTCATGTCATGAAACTGCGGATTATCCAAAGTGCCCGTCCACATGGCGGCTTTCTGTGTGGCAAAACCTGCTTCAAGATTCAGGATGCTCTTCTTGCCGAGATAGGTTCCTTGCATGTAGGGGTTGGTATTTGGTTCCGTGTCCCAGAAATTCCAGTAGAACATCCCCGTGTAATTTTTCTTATGACCAACCTGGGCAAAATTGGCCACCGACGCGTTGATGGCTCCGTCATTCGTTATTCCGTCGGTTGTTATCGGAAAGGAATCATTCGCGGCTATCATGTAGCGAAATTTGCTGATCTGACCGCGAAGATAGACGCCATATTGCCTGTTGAACGAGGATGTCCGTTCCGTCGTGTATTGAGCAAGAAGCGGAACATCCAGTGTCATGATGGTGCTGACGCTGGGCGCACTGAAGCGGGACAGGCCGTTAAACATGCCAAGTCCCCCCCCTATGGTCATTTGATTTCCCTCGGTCAACCGCAGTTCAGCGAAGGCATCATGAAAATAAGCGGCGATGTGTCGATTACCGTTCTGTTGAGTCAGGAAGTTTTGATTATTCATCCCGTATTGGGTGTAAAAGTACACCCTATCGGTAAGCTGTCCTTGTACGACAAGACGGGTCCGGCGCAGACCAATATCTGTTGAATCGTCCACAGGTTGGTCTTGTATCAAGGAGCCTGGATTATTCTGTTCGTACCGTAACTGAACCTGGTTAAGAAGGCCAAATTTGATGTACTGGCTTCCATCGCCGTTCAGGTTCCATTTGAATGGATCTTTATCCTTCCAGTTTGCGAAGCCAAAACCGCCCTCCGGCTTTTTCACGCCTGCTACCGTCGCCCCCGGCCCCATTGGAATGGCTTGGCCAGCTCCCGGGCCCATCTGTACACCGGGAGGTAATGGACCCGTTTCTGCGCTGGAGGCGGGTTTTGCGGGTTTATCTGAAACTCTTTCGAAAGAGCCCATGCGGACGCGATCGACTCCTGGTTCGGCATAGATCTGCTTGGTCTTGGTATCTACATACAGATCAATGGCCTGGGCATATAGAGAAGCTGGAAACAGGCAGCAGGACAAAAGACTTAGGGGAAAGCGAAACTTCATCAGTTACTCCCGATATCAAAGTTGAACGGCAAAGACTTGAAGATTCAAAAAATGTCCATGTTTTATTTGTAAAACTATCTCCGTCAGATGGGAATCGCTCAGTTGATGCTGTTGTTAGGATTTATGCCTGAGTTGAAAAGTAACACTGTGCCCATGAAAAAAACGTTACGGGAATGTGAAAAAAGCGTGAGGAATATTAAATAGAACTGACGAGTTAGTCAAGGCGTTATGCAAAACCACTATGCATAAGGGGTTATCTGTTGCGGTGGGTATAGCGCGTCACGGATAGATCTACCTGATACGATCGTCGTCATCGGCGAATGCAGAACGCGGATCGGCCATGAGAATTTGAAACCATGATATGCAATCATCTGGCAAGATTTCTTTTTACGGCAATACTGCTTTTTAGCTCAGGTTGTTCCGTGTTCATGGCGATTGATCAGCCAGGCAAGAAGAATGTGGATTTGTTCAGGGTAGGAACCCCTGGAAGCGTGCTTCTTGGTGAGTTTGGCGCGCCTGCCGTGTCAGAAACGCGAAGTGGAAGGAAATACGAAATTTTCAAGTTCGTTCAAGGTTACAGCACGGGAGCAAAAGCTGGCAGGGCGCTAGTTCATGGCGCTGCCGATGTAGCCACATTCGGGCTGTGGGAGGTTGTCGGGACGCCCACGGAAGCAATCTTCAGCGGCGACGAGATGGCATACGAGGTTTCATACGATCAGGACAATAAGGTCGACGAGGTCACGACGCTGAAGAAATAAAATAATGGAAATCTGTTCTGCTGCCGCGACAGGCAGTGGCATTTTGCGCTTTCGCTGTCAGCCAGCTTTGCTCGGTAGCTCGAGCATTGAACAGGCAACAAGACGGGAGACGGTGCCGAGAATTCCCCCCAACTAATCATCCCATGACTTTAATAGCAATTTCTAACCGGAGTTTTCGCGAGCCCTCGTCCTCGTAATGCCTGATTAACCTACATCAAGCATGGCAATCCAGCTCCGTTTTTTTCAAGTTGTAAACTTACCCGGAGATTACCCTCCCGCCGCTCCTCCGGCTGAAATATTCGTATCCACGTCGGTATTGGGTCCAGGGGGCGTATTAGGTCCGTAGAGAACCCTTAGAATTTTTCTTAACAGGCTCTCCTTCGGAGGCGCAGCCCAACTTGCGGCTGCCTGTTCTTCACATATCTTGCTTGTTGCGCTTGCCTGATCAGGCGCGTTCTTCGCGGATGTCGAGTTTCCGCTTCCCGACGGGGGAATATCTTGACAGATGACCTTGCCTTTCTCGTCTTGGGAGGTGGGAGGCTCTCCGCCGGCCTGCGCCTGGAGTGGGCCTATTGGAAGGAAAATCATGATAGCAGCAAACAATATAAAGCGAACCACCGCGTTTTTTTCAGCACAAAAAGTATGTTTAATGTTTGCTCTCCTTTATTCGCCTTGTCTGATTATATCCCTGACCGCAAAATCAACCTCCAGCACCGCCAGCCGAGACGTTTTCGTCCATGTCACGGTTCGGCCCGCGTGGCGTCTCAGCTCGATACAGAATTCGTACAACCTTACAGAGAAAACTTTCCTGCTCAGGAGTGGCGTGCTTGCATGAGCCCGATGTCTGCCCACCTGATGACCAGCCTGACGAGGGGTCCGTTTGGCTCGGCGCAGCCTGGGCTGGTGCAGCCTGGGTAAGCGCACCGGTGTTATCCTCGGGAGCAGCAGACCGGCCTGTTACAGGGTCTTTCCAGCCGGAAGCCTGCTGCTCGGCGCCTGAACCAGCCTGCGCGAGCAAATGGGCTCCACCTTGTGCGGCCATACCAGGCTGTGCATGGGATACTCCGACTGCGCCGAAAATAAGGGTCCCGGCAAATATTAAAGACTGGATTGAATTTTTCAGAATGAAAGTATGTTTCATATGCTCCTTTTATTCAGGTCGGGAGAAGACAACAATGAAATTACACACGTTTCTCAAATCTTAACGCAAAGTAGACCAACTGGCAGCCTCATGTTCATAAATTTTGCTCCATTACGCCACAATGAACAACTGGTGAATGCGGGGGTTTGGACAAAAGAGGAGCATGCGGGTTCCATCATTAGTGGTTGATGCGTTCCTGCTTCCTCGTATGGGCGAAAGATTCAAAGATAAACAGGAAAAGAAGACGAGCGGGATTGAGTGACGAACAGAGCCGTTCGTCCCGGGCTAGTGCGAAAATCAGATTGTCGGCAAGAAATTGGATTGGAAGAAGGCTGGCCATCCACCATCTCGCGATGGCGGATGCATATCGTATTTAACTGGCTTTGGCGCTTACGCTATAGACCCGACAAGCCCCGGCTTGCTCAAGCGCCCATTTTTGCGGCGTGCGGCGAAGCCTATCAAGCCCAGTCCGGCCAGCAGCATTGCATAGGTTTCCGGCTCGGGAACCGCTGAAGCGAAGCCCGGTACATCCGTAAGCACGATTCGCCCGTTAAGGTCCTGAATCTCTCGCGCATCTCCATTCGGGAAGAGCGAACTATACGCATTGATTTCAGCCGCGGACATTTGCATCGGCTGAGCAAGATCGATCCATTTTACACCTTCGTTGAAATCAGGCGTCGTTAGTGAGCCATCGTAGCGGAAGGATTCCAGGTTGGTCGGCAGAAGGGCGTTCAAATCGAAGTGGTTGAAAACGTGTGTCTGCGTTGTGGTCTTGGGTAAATCAGCGAAAATAGGTGCCAGCGCGTCGTTGGACGCGCCTTCCTCGACCCACCTGCCGACGACGAGGATGTTGTTGCTAGCGTCATTGAATACCAGATGCATTTCCATCGGAAACACCTTGCCATTCTCCAGATGCTCCGCGGGGGTATGGAAGTGAAACTGGGCCAATTGATAGGTGTCTCCATCAACCGTTACCGATCCGGCACCATCGTCGACATTAGCTCTGGCAGCGGTTTTGAACACACCAGGCGAACCATTATTGATAACGGTTAACTTGGTGTCAGAGCTCAAGTCAAATAGCATCGGCGATAGCTGCTCGAACTTTGTATTCTGGGCAGTGATGTCAATGGGGCTTTGCGCTTCCATTTTGGCCAGGTTCTCCGCCAGTGACGCCGCATGCGCAGCAGGCAGGCCGGACAGGAAAAGGGCGGAAACAATCGATGCCAGCGGTAATAACCGAGTCGATGGTGCATTCATAGTAAGTGTCCTCAAAAGTGTGATGCTCGAAATGAAGGGCATGGGTATGACGTTATGCGATTTAAAAATAACATGCCCGGTGTGAAAAAACAGTCGCCTAAATGTTAAGAATGCGTTAACCCTACTTGCTTAGGTATTAAGCCGTTTGTCATTGCCGAAGGGCTTGGTTGCCTGTTTCATATCAGGTTCCCTTCTGGGGATTTTGCCAGCAATTATCGGGTGCAATCAATGTATCCGCGGCCTCGGGGCCCCAGCTCCCGCGTGCGTAGGGAATGACTGGATGGTGCGTCTTGAGAACATTATCAAGCGTTGCCCAGGCGGCTTCCACCGTATCCTCCCGCGTAAACAGCGCCCCGTCGCCTATCATGGCGTCATGCAACAGCCGTTCGTAAGGCAACTCCTGTCCAAAATGTTCTTCAACCAGGCAGAGCTCCCGCTCGTCGCCAATAAACTCTTTTCCGGTACGTTTAACGCGTGCAGCGATAGCGATGGTGGAAATAGGGGAAAGCCGGAAGCGCAAGTAATTGGCGCCGCAAGTTTTAAGATCGGGTATCGAGTCGGCGAAAAGCTGTTGCGGCGGGGGTTTTAGCTGGACAAGAACTTCCGTTACTGTTTCGGCGAGAAACTTGCCTGAGCGCAAATACCACGGGACCCCCCCCCAGCGCCAGGAGTCGATAAACAGGCGCAAGGCGCAAAAAGTTTCGACGTCGGAGTCTTTTGCTACGTCTGGTTCCTCACGATAACCCGCATATTGACCTCGCACCAGATCATCCGGGTTCAATGGCCGCATTGCGCGGAAGACGTTCGCTTTTTCCCCTTGAACCGCACCGAAGCCCCGGTACGCTGGAGGCTCCATGGCAAGCAGCGCAACGATCTGGAAAATATGGTTTTGAACTACGTCACGCAGACAACCGGCGGATTCGTAAAATCCTCCGCGTCCCTCTACGCCAAAGTCCTCGGCCAGCGTCACCTGTACGCCGGCTATATAGTTCCGGTTCCAGATGGGTTCCAAAAACGAGTTGGCGAAGCGGAAGTAGAGGATATTCATTATCGCCTCCTTCCCCAAAAAATGGTCGATACGGAAAATCGAATCTTCCGAGAATGCCCCGCGTGCGACGTGGTTGAGCTTGCGTGCCGAGGCAAGGTCGCGTCCAAACGGCTTCTCGACGATGACTTTGGCATCATCGGCGAGGCCTGCGGCACCCAGATTTTTTATAACAATAGCGAAAAGAGCAGGAGGTATGGCGAGGTAATGCACTGGCCGCCGCGCGTTTCCCATTGCCTGCTTGAGCACTTTGAAAGTTTCCGGATTATTGTAATTGCCGGAAACGTATCGAAACAAAGAAAGAAGGCGGTCGAGCGCGGGTTGGTCATCGATCTTTCCTGAATGTTTTACGGCTTCCGCTACCCTGTGGCGAAGATGGCTAATATCCCATGGTGACGAGGCGACGCCGATTATGGGTACATCCAGGGAGCCTTGCTTCACCATCGCATAAAGCGCCGGAAAAATCTTTTTGTAAGCGAGGTCACCTGTCACGCCGAACAGCACCAGCGCATCGGACACAGCCTGTTCGTTGTTTGCCTTATTTTCCCCATCCATCTCAGTTCGTTCCTTTTTTCTCGTCATGTCCGCCAAACCGCTTTCTCATCGCCGAGAGCAGCCGATCGGCATAATCGGCATTACCCCGGGATTCAAAACGGCTGAAAAGCGCGGCGCTGATTACCGGTACGGGCACGCCCTCGTCAACGGCTGCCAACGTTGTCCAGCGCCCCTCACCCGAATCCGACACGCGTCCCGAAAACTTGGTGAGATCGGCATCTTCAATCAAAGCCTCCGCTGTCAGATCAAGCAGCCACGACGCCACGACGCTGCCGCGGCGCCAGACTTCCGCGATTTCCGGAAGATCGAGTTCATACTGGTAGAATTCGGGATTGCGCATCGGCGCTGTTTCGGCATCCGCATCGTGCGCTCCCTTGCCGGCGTTGGCGCTATGCAGGATATTCAAGCCTTCGGCATAAGCCGCCATCAAGCCATATTCAATTCCGTTATGAACCATCTTGACGAAATGGCCAGCGCCGTATGGTCCACAGTGAAGGTAGCCTTCCTCGGCAGTGCTGCCGGTTCTGTCGCGGCCAAAGGTACGCGGCGCTGCCCGCATGCCGGGCGCCAGCGCAGCAAAGATCGGGTCGAGGTGCTGGATGATCTGGTTTTCCCCGCCGATCATCAGGCAGTATCCGCGCTCGCGGCCGGCAACGCCCCCGCTTGTTCCTACGTCAACGTAATGAATCCCCCTGGACCGTAGTTCGGCGCCGCGCCTGATATCGTCGTGGTAATAGGAATTGCCGCCATCGATGATGATGTCGTCCACCTCCACAAGGGGTACCAGTTTTGAAAGAATTCCATCAACCGCGGCGGCGGGTACCATCAACCACACTATGCGCGGCTTGCTTAGGCGCGCGACCAAATCTTCCATTGAGCCTGCTCCGATCGCGCCTTTTTGCTCCAGTTCCTGGACAGCTTCCTTGCGGGGGTCGTAAACCACGCATTCATTCCCGGCTTGTATCAAGCGGGCTGCCATGTTGATACCCATACGTCCTAGTCCGATCATTCCGATTTGCATCTTGGTCCTCCTTGCAGTTAAGAATCGAATTCCGTGCACGCTAAGTTGGTCCGAACGTATGGCATATCTCTGCCCGCGCCCCTCGATTGTCATCCTTTCATCGGTGCCACCTCCATGAATATTCTCTTGATGTTGGGGTGGTAACGACGCAGCTGGGAAACAACCTTCGCCAGTTCATTTGCCGACAACGTTAGAACGAATTGGGCCTCGATATTCAGTAATACTTCCTCGGTGTCGGCGGTGGAATGAATGCCTTCGGAAAGCATGGCAGAACTACCAGTATGCGCAGCGGCCAGGAATTTCATCGAGGCGATCACAAGGTTGCCCATGATGGCTACGTAAATGACCAGTTCGGTTTTCGACGAACCCGAAGTCATATCGTTGCCGCCACCATTTGAGACTGGAGTGACGAGGGGCAGCGGGAATAGTTACTTTCCCAACGAACACCGGGATTTCCGCAAAACATCTTCGATGTCTGCATCTCGGGGGAACACGCCTGAACCAGGCAAGCAATTTTCATTTGAGTTCCTCCCCCGGCAGAATCAAGGTGATAAAGTGACTGGAATTGGCTTATTTATTAATTGTCTCGGCGGGTTCGCCGATGGACGCCCCAGCAAGCGCATCGCCGACAATTGCCTGCGCTTCCTCCACGATGCGATGCAGGTGATCTGTCCCCCGGAAGCTTTCCGCATAAATTTTAAAGATATCTTCAGTACCGGACGGGCGCGCTGCAAACCATCCGTTTTCAGCGATGACCTTGATCCCGCCGATAGGCGCATGATTCCCCGGCGCCTGGGTGAGAATATTCTTTATCTTTTCACCGGCCAGGTCCGAGGAGTGAACCTGCCGTGGAGAAAGTTTAGCCAGCAGCCCTTTTTGCTCCCGGGTGGCGGGCGCATCGATGCGTTTAATGACGGAATGGCCAAATTCCCCTTCGAGCTGGCGGTATATCTCGCCGGGATCCCGACCCATGCGCGAGGTGATCTCGGCCGATAGCAGCGCGGGGATGATCCCATCCTTGTCCGTCGTCCAGACCGTGCCGTCCCGGCGGAGGAAAGATGCTCCCGCGCTTTCCTCACCGCAAAAACCGAGCGAGCCGTCGCACAGCCCATTTGCGAACCATTTGAAACCGACCGGCACTTCGTAAAGCTCCCGGCCCAGTTTCGCGGTCACCCTATCGATTATCTGGCTGCTTACCACTGTTTTGCCTATCGCAATGCCACTACCCCATTCTGGGCGATACTGGAGCAAATAATAAACAGCCACTGAAAGATAATGGTCCGCTGGCAGCAGGCCTGCGCTTCGGGTTACGATGCCATGCCGGTCATGGTCCGTATCACAAGCGAAGGCAATGTCGTAGCGATCCTTCAAATTGATCAAGCCTTGCATGGCGTAGCGCGACGACGGGTCCATGCGAATTTTGCCGTCCCAATCGACTGTCATGAAGCGGAAGGTTGGGTCGACAACATTGTTCACCACCGCGAGATTGAGCCGGTAATGGTCCGCAATCGCGCTCCAGTAGTGGACCCCTGCGCCGCCAAGCGGATCGACTCCCATGCTGATATTCGTGCCGCGTATGGCGTCTACATCGATTACATTATGAAGATCATTCACATAAGTGTTGAGAAAGTCATGCCGATGTGTTGTAGAGGCGCGCAACGCGTTTTGAAAACGCATTCTTTTCACTTCTGCCAAATTCTTTTCCAGGAACTCATTGGATTTGATTTCGATCCAGCCAGTGATTTCAACGCCCGCCGGGCCACCGTGTGGCGGGTTGTACTTAAAGCCGCCACTCTCCGGCGGATTGTGAGAAGGCGTAATGACGATGCCATCGGCAAATCCGTCCGTCCGTCCCCGGTTATACGTCAATATGGCGTGGGAAACAGCGGGGGTAGGCGTATATTCGCCATTTTTTGCCAGCATGACTTCAACGCCATTCGCGGCCAGCACTTCAAGTGCGCTGGTATATGCCGGCTCTGAAAGCGCATGCGTGTCAATTCCAAGGAATAGTGGACCATCGATGTGTTGCCGTTGGCGATACAGGCAGATCGCCTGGGTCATAGACAGGATGTGCCATTCATTGAAGCTTGCGTCCAGTGAGGACCCGCGATGTCCCGAGGTGCCGAATGCGACCCTTTGTACCGGCACCGTCCAATCGGGAATCAGTGCGTAATAAGCAGTAACAAGCTTGGGCACGTCTACCAGCATTGCCGTCTGGGCAGGTTTCCCTGCCAGCGGACTGATCTTTTCGGTAATTTTTTCAGCGGCCATGCTGCCTCTCTTCACCGTGCGGTAACCGACGCAAGAGCGTCAACCGGAATTCAGTTTTCCTTGAAACTACTCTTCTACGCATGACGTGCAATTTGTTCCCGGGCTGCGGCAACAACTTGCCCAGGCTCGAATCCAAAGTGCTGTGCAACGGCCTTGCCTGGCGCCGACAAGCCGAAGCTGCGCATGCCGAGAGTGCATCCCGCTACACCGGTGTAACGCTCCCAACCAAAGGTGGAAGCTTCTTCAACTGCAACACGCGCCGGAATTTCGGGCGGCAAAACGTTGTCACGATATTCCTGGCTCTGATTCTCAAATAGTTCCCACGACGGCATGCTGATGACGCGAGCATTGATTCCTGCCGACTTGAGTTGTTCATAAGCCATAATACACAGTGAGACTTCACTGCCGGTAGCCAGCAGCAGCACTTCAGGTTTGCAATTTTCGGCGTCGGCCAGTATGTATGCACCACGAGAAAGCCCGCTTGCAGAAGCATACCGTGAGCGATCCAGCGTGGGTATGGCCTGCCGCGTCAATATCAGGCAAACCGGTCGATCTGTGTAGTGCATGATGACGCGCCATGCCTCGACGACTTCATTCGCATCCGCCGGGCGTAACACAGTCATCCCCGGCATCGCCCGTAAAGACGCAAGTTGCTCGATTGGCTGATGCGTGGGGCCATCTTCTCCCAGACTGATCGAGTCGTGAGTCCAGATGTAGATAACCGGGATTTCCATCATTGCGCTTAGCCTGATCGCCGCGCGGGCATAATCGGAAAAGATCAGAAAGCTCGCAGCGTAGGGCCGAAGCTTTGACAGGCTCATCCCGCTGGCAACGGCGCACATTGCGTGCTCACGAAGGCCGAAATGAAAATTTCGTCCTGAATAACTGTTATCTGGCTTTCCGCCCTGCCCCGGCGCCTGAAAATTGCCGTAGAACGTGTCCTTCCCCTTCAGTTCCGTTTTTGTCGAAGGCGCCAGGTCTGCCGCACCCCCAAGTAGCCAGGGCATTTTTTTCGCAATCGCATTCAGCACCTTGCCTGATGACTCACGCGTCGCAACGCCCTTTTCATCCGCTGGAAATGTTGGTAATGCGCTATCCCAACCGGCAGGCAGGCCGCGCCGTTGCAGACAATCTATCTGTTCGGCGAGATCGCCATATTGCGCCCGGTAGGCCTCCAGCAACCGTTTCCAGGCAGCATGGGCAGCAGTTCCGCGCTCGCCGAATTGCGCTTTAAAATGTTCCCGGACACCTTCCGGTACATCGAATTGCTTATCGGGATCGCAGCCGTAAAATTCTTTCGCCAGCCGTACTTCCTCCGCGCCAAGCGCCTCGCCGTGCGCTTCCTTTGTATCATGCTTGTGGGGTGCGCCATAGCCGATGTGGCTACGCACGATAATAAGCGTGGGGCGATCCGATGTATTCAGGAATGACTCATAAGCATGAGACAGCTGGCCCAAGTCGTTGGCGTCTCCGACACGCGCAACATGCCATCCATAGGCGGCAAAACGGGCGGCCACATCTTCCGAAAACGTGAGATCGGTTGATCCCTCGATGGTGATCCGGTTATCGTCATAAATCCAGCAAAGATCCGCCAGCTTGAGATGCCCCGCGAGGGACGCGGCCTCGCTGCTTATGCCCTCCATCATGTCGCCGTCGCTGCAGAGTGCATAAACATTATTGTTAAACAGTTGGAAACCGGGCCGGTTATAGGTTGCCGCCAGCCATTGGCGCGCGAGCGCCATGCCAACACTCGTGGCCGCGCCCTGCCCGAGCGGGCCGGTAGTGGTTTCGACACCGGAGGTCCAGCCGTATTCAGGGTGGCCGGTGCAGCGGCTTCCCGCCTGCCGGAAGCTCTTGAGGTCATCAAGCATGACAGCCAGCCTGTCAGCTTTGTCATAATGAGGACTCGTCGCTTTTACACCGGTCAGATAGAGAAGGCTGTAGAGTAAGGCCGAGGCATGGCCAGCCGAAAGCACGAAGCGGTCGCGATTCAGCCATTCGGGATCGTTCGGATCGTAGCGAAGAAAGCGCTGCCAGAGGCAATATGCTGTGGGCGCCGCGCCCATCGGTGTTCCGGGATGACCGGAGTTTGCCTGTTGCACCGCGTCGATCGATAGCGTGCGAAGCGTATTGATACAAAGCTGGTCTGATTGCGTTTGTTGGGTCATGGCATGGTTCCAGTGGAGCAAGCCACTACGCTTGCCTGAAAAAGATTTGCCCCTTTAAACTTTTAATCTCCCGCTCTTGTGTCTGCCCTTGTGTCTGTCGTTTGCAGGCCCGGCGTATCGCTATCCTCTATATGAAAGTATTGCAGTTCCCTGAATTGCAGAGTTATTAGAAAACAGGTTTGAGACGGATATTATTCCATATATCAAGCACCGGGCAAGGTAAGGGTCGAGCGATGGGCGACGTGCAACTATTTCAGTTTTTGCCGGTTGTAGCGTCGTATCAGTGCATTGGTTGAGCTGTCATGCTTCAGCGGTAACTCGCTGATACTCTCCAGTTCCGGCATGATGCGCTTAGCCAACGCCTTGCCCAATTCGACGCCCCATTGGTCGAACGAGTCGATGTTCCAGATCGATCCCTGTGTAAAAACACTGTGTTCATAAAGGGCTACCAATGTGCCCAGCGCGTAAGGCGTGAGGCGCTCGATAAGGATGGTGCTGGTTGGACTGTTTCCTTCGAAGCTTCGGTGGGGACATAACCAATCCGGGACCCCCTCCGCTTTCACTTCGTCCGGGGTCTTTCCAAATGCCAGTGCTTCAGTCTGTGCGAACAGATTGGCCATGAGCATGTCGTGATGATTACCCAGCGGCTGCAAAGTCTGGCAAAAACCGATGAAGTCACACGGGATCAGGCGGGTGCCCTGGTGTATGAGTTGATAGAAAGAATGCTGGCCATTAGTGCCCGGTTCGCCCCAGACAATGGGCGACGTCTGGTAGTTAACGCGAGCGCCGTCGAGCGTAACGCTCTTGCCGTTGCTCTCCATTGCGAGTTGCTGCAGATAAGCCGGGAACCGCTTGAGGTATTGCTCATACGGCAGCACAGCAATTGTCTGCGCCTGGAAGAAATTGTTGTACCAGATGGCAAGCAGCCCCATGAGAGCGGGCAAGTTTTTCTCGATCGGGGTGGTGAGGAAGTGCTGATCCATGGCGTGAAAGCCTGCCAGCATGGCGCGGAAATTCTCGGGCCCGATGGCGATCATCGTCGAGAGGCCGACTGCAGAATCCATCGAGTAACGGCCACCTACCCAATCCCAAAAACCGAACATGTTGCCCGTATCGATACCGAACTTGGCCACTTCATCCGCGTTTGTCGAAACAGCGACGAAGTGCGTGGCCACCGCGCGCACGTCTTTTACCTTATCCAGAACCCATTCACGCGCCGAGTTGGCGTTCGCGAGCGTTTCTTTCGTAGTAAAAGTCTTCGAGCAGACGATGAATAACGTTTCTTCGGGATCGATATCCCTCGTGGCTTCTTTGAAATCCGTGCCGTCCACGTTGGATATGAAGCGAAAGTTCATGTCGCGCAAGCTGTAATAACGTAGCGCTTCATAGGCCATCACCGGACCAAGATCCGAGCCGCCTATGCCGATGTTGACAATATTGCGAATTCGTTTGCCGGTATATCCACGCCATTGCCCAGTGCGCAAACCGTCAGCGAAATCGCCCATTCGGTCCAGAACCGCCTGCACCTCGGGTACAACGTCAATGTCATTGACGCGGATTCGTTCGCCCTTCGGGGCGCGTAGGGCAATATGTAATGCGGGACGCTGCTCGGATAAATTAATTGGATCGCCCCTGAACATTGCGTCAATGCGACCACGCAAGTTGCATTCCTCGGCAAGCTGGACAAGTAGCCGGAGTGTTTCGTCGGTTATCCGATTTTTTGAATAGTCCAGATAAATTCCGGCGGCTTCGGCTGTAAATCGTTCGCCGCGGGTAGGGTCATTCGCGAAAAGCTGGCGCAGATGCAGGGCTTTGATTGACTGATAATGCACTTCCAGCGCTTTCCAGGCGGGACGCCCGGTCAGAGTCGGTGTCGCGAATGAAATCACGGTTGCGGCCCATCAGGTATTCTTTTTCTCTTGGTGAACCGCCACATCCACATGACATAGCCCGACAAGGCATAAAGTAAAAAGAGACAGAACAGCACAACCGGTGGATGACTTGGGATCAAAACGAAAAAAAACAGCGCCAGTAGCAAAACGGTGACGAATGGCACGGTTTTGCGTAAATTGATTTCCTTGCCGCTGTAATAGGGGATATTACTGACCATTGTGAGGCCCGCGAATAGGGTGATACACCAGGCGAGCCATCTGATATCCGTACCCGCTATGCCAAAGTCTAGCATTACCCAGACCAGTCCTGCAATCAGCGCAGCCGCGGCGGGGCTGGGCAGCCCCTGAAAAAAACGCTTATCGACGACCTCTATGTTGGTATTGAAACGCGCCAGGCGAAGCGCGGCACAGACGCAATAAATAAATGCTGCAATCCATCCCAGTTTGCCCATGCCTTTCAAGGCCCATTCGTATATGACCAGCGCGGGTGCAGCGCCGAATGACACCATGTCGGACAGGCTGTCGTACTCCGCTCCAAATTCACTTTGAGTATGAGTCAACCGGGCTACCCGCCCGTCCAGCCCATCCAGCACCATTGCAATGAAAATGGAGACCGCGGAATGTTCAAAACGGCCGTTCATCGCCTGCACGATGGCATAAAATCCCGCAAACAAGGCTGCAGTGGTAAACAGGTTGGGCAGTAAATAAATGCCGCGACGGCGCAGTTTGGATTTGAGTATGAGGCGTGGATGAGGATCATGCATCATGTGTGCAATCCCATAGGAGACTGATGCATGTTAGGCGCTTATGAGCCTTTGGTAAACAGTCGGTGCGCGGGACCCGAAATCGGGAGATTCCCAACGTTAAGCGCCCAGCTATCCGCATTACAACCAATCCGGCAGCTTTTCATGAGTTTTTCCCGAATTTGACAGCTATGCGACAGCCGCTTTACTGACAGCTTCCGCTTTGCAAGCCTCAAGCAAAGCGGAAGCTGTCAAACACCCGTATTGATGTACCCGTTGTTTCTTCGTTCCCTAGTTTTTTGCCTGATCAACGAGCTTGTTCTTATTGATCCATGGCATCATGCCGCGCAATTTCGCTCCAACCGTTTCAATCTGATGAGCTGACGCAAGGCGGCGGCTGGCTTTTAGCATGGGCGCTCCGGCACGATTTTCCAGAATGAATTCACGGGCATATTCACCCGTCTGAATTTCGTGCAAAATCTTGCGCATTTCATCCCGGGTGGCATCTGTAACGATGCGTGGGCCCCGCGAAATGTCTCCGTACTCGGCGTTGTTGGAGATGGAGTAGCGCATATTGGCAATGCCGCCTTCGTAGATTAAGTCGACGATCAGCTTCACTTCGTGAAGGCATTCAAAATAGGCCATCTCCGGCGCGTATCCTGCTTCAACCAGTGTTTCGAAGCCAGCCTGGATCAAAGCGGTAAGACCTCCGCACAGCACGACCTGCTCGCCGAAGAGATCGGTTTCGGTCTCCTCGCGGAAATTGGTTTCTATCACTCCACCGCGCGTGCCCCCGTTGGCTGCGGCATAGGATAGCGCCAGGTCTCGTGCCCTGCCTGACTTGTCCTGATGCACGGCAATGAGTGACGGTACTCCGCCACCCTGTGTGTATGTCGACCGCACCAGATGGCCCGGACCTTTGGGAGCGATCATGATGACGTCGAGATCTTCTCTTGGCGAGACCTGGCCATAATGAATATTGAAGCCATGAGCAAACGCAAGCGTGGCGCCTTCCTTGAGATTGGGCTCGATTTCCGATGCGTAAACGGCGGCGATCTGCTCATCGGGCAACAGCACCATTACTACATCGGCCGCCTTCACGGCTTCAGCCACTTCTTTTACAGTAAGACCGGCCTTCTCCGCTTTGCTCCAGGAGGCTCCTCCTTTGCGCAAGCCGACCGTCACCGTTACGCCGGAATCGCTTAGATTATTGGCGTGGGCGTGGCCCTGCGAGCCGTAGCCCACAATAGTAACTTTCTTGTCCTTGATGAGCGACAAGTCGGCATCTTTATCGTAATAAACGTTCATAGTTTCCTTTCTGCTCAAAAATAGAAATACATCAGGGCCAGGCGATAGCGGAAATATTTCGCCATTCCGCAGAGCGCAGAGCGCTGCTACACCTTCAATATCCTTTCACCACGACCGATGCCGGAGGCCCCCGTCCGCACGGTCTCCAGGATAGCGCCCCGTTCCATTGCCTCAAGAAATGCATCAAGCTTGGAACCGGTACCGGTCAGTTCGATCGTGTATGATTTATCAGTCACATCAATGATGCGGCCACGAAAAATATCAGCCATGCGCTTTATCTCATCACGGTCCTTTCCTACCGCGCGCACCTTCATCAACATAAGTTCGCGTTCGATATGGTCGCCTTCGCTCAAATCCACCACTTTGACCACTTCAATGAGTTTGTTCAGTTGCTTGGTTATCTGCTCGACCACGTCATCCGATCCCGCGGTAACCAGCGTCATGCGAGACAGGGTCGGGTCTTCTGTGGCGGCGACGGTCAGCGATTCAATATTGTAGCCACGTGACGAGAACAGGCCGGCTACGCGAGACAGCGCGCCCGCTTCGTTTTCCATCAAAAGAGAAATGATATGTCGCATTGTTTATACCAGAATCATCTCGGAGAGACCTTTTCCCCCGGGCACCATGGGGAAAACGTTCTCGGTCTGGTCCGTTATGAAATCCATGAATACCAACCGGTCCTTGAGTTTGAAGGCCTCTTGCAACGCGCTTTCCACGTCACCGGGTTGGTCGATCTGCATGCCTACATGGCCGTAGCTCTCCGCCAGTTTGACGAAATTGGGCAGCGCATCCATATAGGATTCAGCATAACGATTCCCATGGAAAAATTGTTGCCACTGCCGCACCATCCCCATGTAACGGTTATTCAAATTAATGATCTTCAGCGGCAGGTTGTACTGCTTGCAGGTGGACAGTTCCTGAATACACATCTGGATGCTGGCCTCGCCAGTGACACAAGCCACCATTTCCCCCGGATTGGCAAACTGCACGCCCATCGCTGCCGGAAGACCAAAACCCATGGTTCCCAAACCGCCGGAATTGATCCACCGCCTCGGCAGGTCGAATTTATAGAACTGGGCTGCCCACATTTGATGCTGGCCCACATCCGAAGTGATGAATGCGTTACCTCCGGTCACCTCATATAGCTTTTCCACCACCATCTGCGGCTTGATAATCGAGCTTGCGCGGTCATACTTGAGGCAATCGCGTGCGCGCCATAAATCAATCTGCGTCCACCACGCATCAAGAGCGACCCGATCGGGCTTTTCCTTGCGCGCCCTGATTAATTTTATCAGCTCGTCCAGGACATCGGAGACGTTGCCGACAATGGGAATATCCACTTTCACACGTTTTGAAATAGATGAAGGATCGATATCTATGTGTATTATTTTTCGGTCTTCATTGGAAAAATGCTTGGGGTTGCCTATGACTCGATCATCAAAGCGGGCGCCCACCGCCACCAATACGTCGCAATGCTGCATCGCCATGTTGGCTTCGTAGGTGCCGTGCATGCCCAGCATACCGACAAACTGCTTGTCGGTTGCCGGATAACCGCCCAATCCCATCAGTGTGTTGGTGCATGGGAACCCAAGCATTCGTACCAGATCGGTCAGTTGCGCGGCCGCGTCGCTCAGGATGACGCCGCCGCCCGCGTAGATCATCGGACGCTTGGCTTCCAGTATCAGTTGTACCGCTTTCCTGATTTGTCCGGCGTGCCCCCTGGTGACCGGGTTGTAGGAGCGCATGGTGACACTCGCGGGATAATCAAATTCTGTTTTCTGCTGGCTCACATCCTTTGGAATATCCACCAGCACCGGCCCCGGGCGGCCGGTGGAAGCAATATAGAACGCCTTCTTGATAGTGGCAGCCAGTTCGGTGATATCTTTAACCAGAAAATTATGTTTAACGCAGGGACGTGTGATGCCTACGGTATCCACTTCCTGAAATGCATCCAATCCGATAGCATGGGTTGGTACTTGCCCGCTGATGATGACCAGGGGAATCGAGTCCATATAGGCGGTGGCGATACCGGTTACGGCGTTCGTCACGCCGGGTCCGGATGTCACCAGCGCCACCCCTACCTTATTACTGGAGCGAGCGTAGCCATCCGCTGCATGCACCGCCGCTTGCTCGTGCCGCACCAGCACGTGCTTGACCTTGTCCTGCTTGAACAATTCGTCATAAATGAACAGTACGGCGCCGCCAGGGTAACCAAAAATATAGTCTACCCCTTCCTTTTGCAAGCAACGCACTGCAATCTCAGCGCCCGTCAATTCCGTGCTCATGCTTCCTTGAATTTCCAATGTTGAGTGACAGCAAAAAAATATATGAATAAAAGCTGAACAGTAATGTTTAGGTGGTCTTTGGTCAACTTCTTTGATAAGGGGTCAGCGGGGACATGGCAGGTTGATAACCGCGTATGCCCGGGAAGTCGATTTATCGAACAGATTGCCCCAATCAGTTGAGGACGAGGAGCACGGTAAATTCGGCAGACCGTAAATGGTGCAAGCCGAATCTCAGCGTTTTCCGGGCTAATGAATCGATATCCGGAGCATTCAAGTGCATAACTATAGCCTGAATCTGCGCGCTTCAGAAAAAAATTAAGCTCAGCTTTTCACGTTCCCGCCCTTTTCGTCGGTTTTTCGATAGGGACAAGCAGGTTTAATACAATCCGTGTAAAGTGAAAGCGAGTGTTCATGTATGGCAAAGCCTCGATCTTTGGCAATTTTAATTTGACGCTTCTCGATTTCAGCGTCGTAAAATTCTTCCACTCTGCCGCATTGCAGGCAAACCAGATGGTCGTGGTGACTGCCGCTGGCAAGCTCAAACACTGCCTTGCCGCCTTCGAAGTGGTGGCGTTCGAGCAATCCTGCCTGCTCGAATTGGGTCAACACCCGGTACACGGTGGCAAGGCCGATGTCCTCCCCTTCTCCGATGAGGGTTCTGTAAACATCCTCGGCCGAGAGATGGCGTACCGCGCTGCTTTCAAACAAGCTGAGTATTCTAAGGCGGGGCAGCGTGGCCTTCAAGCCCATGGTTTTGAGATTGTTTGGCTTGCTCATAGCTATATTCATCCGTAAGGTTATTTGCTGTATCATATAACGTTGAGTTCGCTTTGGAAACCTACGTCGTCGCGATGCGCGCAAGAATACTCACGTTAGTCGGTTTGCTATTGCTCGCCGGATGTTCGTCTATTCCATCCTTGCTCTACAAAATCGAAATCCAGCAGGGTAATGTCATTACTCAGGAAATGGTGAACAAACTAAAGCCCGGCATGACTCGGTCGCAGGTACGCTTCGCGCTGGGTTCCCCCATGATTAGTGACGCTTTCCATGAAAACCGCTGGGATTATGTATATCGCCTTGAGCAGAAGGGCAAGCTAGTCGAGCAAAGACATCTGGCAGTTTTTTTTGAAGGCGATAAACTGGTGCGCACGAATGGCACTTTTACGCCTTCGCTTGCTTTTGTTCAGCCGCCGTCAGTCGAGCCTTCCATGCCGGGTGAGTCAACCAGGCCCATGGTAAAGGAAGAAAGCAACACTCAAATTACCAAGAAAGAGGGCGCTGATCAAGTACCCGGCGATATCCCTGCGTCGAGTAAAGAGGAAGGCCTTTCTCACCCCGAGACTCATGCCGTGACCGACATTCCCGCTTCCAATAAAGAAGTATCCGGTGTTCCAGGTTCCAGCGATATCGCCGCCCGGGGAGAAACGCCGGCTGCCGCCAGTATGGCTGCCTCAAGTGGAATTCCATATGTGAGTGAGGCTTCAGGTTTGCTGGAGCCGGAAAAACGCGGCCCCAGGCTGGTGCCATCTCCATCAGCGGATTTGGGCAATAAGGAAGCAGACCTGCAGAAAGAATAGGATCACCTTGGGCGATCCGAAAAAGATATTGCTTAGATAAACCTAAATCCGGCAGCTGACCACTCATTTTTCAGCTCTTTTCAATTAAGCGCTATAACTAAAAAAGATTTCTCATGCTCCATGAGCTTCACCTTCCGGGGTGCGCTCGCTACAGGGCGGATTTAGGATAAATGACGACATTGAATATTGCCATCGCTGGAAGCTCGGGCCGGATGGGGCGCGCTTTGCTGGAGGCTATCGCCCAAGCCCCGGACATGCAATTGAGCGCTGCACTGGAGCGTACCGGTAGCCCATTTCTCGGAAGGGATGCGGGGGAATTGGCGGGTGCGCCGTGCGGCGTTAATATTACCGATGATGTTGCTTCCGGGTTGCGGGCAACCGATGTACTGATTGATTTCACCCGGCCTGAAGGAACGCTCGCGCATCTGGCGGCGTGCCGTGCGGCAGGGGTGAAAATGGTAATCGGCACAACCGGTTTTTCGACCCAACAAAAAGAAAAGCTCAAGGCCGCATCAAAAGACATATCAATGGTATTTGCGCCCAATATGAGCGTGGGTGTAAACGTTACCTTCAAATTGCTGGAGACGGCGGCCAAGGCATTGAACGTGAACACGGGTTACGACATAGAAATTATTGAGGCGCACCACCGGCACAAGGTTGATGCGCCGTCCGGCACTGCGTTGCAGATGGGCGAGGTGATCGCGGGAGCGCTCGGCAAAGAGCTCTCCGAAATCGCAATTTACGCACGCGAAGGCAATACCGGAGAACGCGCGCCCGGCACCATTGGTTTTGCCACCGTGCGCGGCGGAGACATCGTCGGTGATCACATCGTGATGTTTGCAGGGACAGGCGAGCGCATCGAGATTTCACACAAGGCTGGCAGTCGCGCAACTTTCGCCGAGGGAGCGCTGCGTGCTGCGCGATTTCTTGCCGATAGGCAAAGCGGATTGTTCGATATGCAGAACGTGCTGGGATTGCGCGAGTAATCATGTATCAGGTATGCCGTTCACACCTCCGCGATCGCGGGTTACTGCCGGGGTTTCATTGAAGCAGGCAGCTTTTCGAAGTATAATCTCGCACTTATAAAATGGGACAATGGGCAGCTTGTCCCATTTTCATGTCTTGTCTCGTTCGCAGGAGTCTCCCGTGTCACAACGCCCGTATGCCGTTCTCGCACTCGCCGACGGCACAGTTTTCCGCGGCACATCTATCGGCCTCGAAGGCGTCAGTACGGGCGAAGTCGTATTCAACACTTCCATGACCGGCTATCAGGAAATACTTACTGATCCTTCCTATTGCCGGCAAATCATTACGTTGACTTATCCACACATCGGCAATACGGGTACTAATCCGGAGGACGCGGAATCCGGCTGCATCGATCGCGTATATGCCGCCGGCCTTGTGATCCGGGATCTTTCCCTCGTCTCAAGTAATTGGAGGCAGACCCAGACCTTACCGGAATACCTCAGGCAACATGGGGTAGTGGCGATTGCAGATATTGACACGCGCAAGCTTACGCGTATCTTGCGCGAAAAAGGTGCGCAGTCAGGCTGTATCATGGCAGGTTTTCCCGATGAGGCTGAAGCGCTGAAACGCGCTCGGGAATTTCCCGGACTGATGGGAATGGATCTGGCTAAAGTGGTGAGTTGCACTCAGCCTTACGAATGGAACGAAGGCGAATGGAGGTTGGGGTGCGATTACCAGGTCGATAAGAACCCTCGCTTTCATGTTGTCGCGGTGGATTTTGGTGTTAAGCGCAACATGCTGCGCAAACTGGCGCACCGCCGCTGCAAGGTTACGGTATTTCCTGCTCAAACTACCGCTGACGAGATTCTGGCATTACGGCCCGACGGCGTATTTCTTTCCAATGGACCTGGCGATCCGGAGCCTTGCGATTATGCAATTGCCACAATCAGAAGATTACTTGAAGAAGAAGTACCCATTTTTGGTGTTTGCATGGGGCATCAACTGCTGGGGTTGGCAAGTGGGGCCAAAACCATAAAGATGAAATTCGGCCACCACGGCGCCAATCACCCCGTGAAGGATCTGGACAGCGGAACGGTAGCGATTACCAGCCAGAACCACGGCTTCGCGGTGGATATCGATACCCTGCCAAAGAATGCACGCATTACGCATCTGTCGTTATTTGATGGTAGCTTGCAGGGATTCGAACTGACCGGTCAGCGCGCATTCTGCTTTCAGGGACACCCTGAGGCGAGTCCGGGACCTCACGATCTGGATTATTTATTCGATAAATTTATCGGATTGATGGAAAGAAACGGTTGAAATACAAATATGAAAGGGACTCCGGAATAGGTCCGGCACGGGCGCTCACTGCATAGAATTCCCTGGCATCGCCAAAGGAAGAATGATGCGGCTGCGGCCTGCAATGCCCGTGTGATTATCCCGATTTTTCTGAACGTGCTTCTTACGGAATTTAGCCAGAATTTCCTGAAGCAGCGTACCGATATCACGCCAAAAATTTCACTGCATCCATGCCTAAACGTAACGACATAAAATCCATCCTCATTATCGGTGCGGGGCCCATTATTATCGGGCAGGCATGCGAGTTCGATTATTCCGGTACCCAGGCGTGCAAGGCGTTGCGGGAGGAAGGCTATCGTATCATCCTGGTAAATTCCAATCCCGCAACCATCATGACCGATCCGGAAATGGCGGACGCCACCTATATAGAGCCCATTATCTGGTCTATGGTGGAAAAAATTATTGCCATTGAGCGCCCGGATGCGCTATTGCCGACGATGGGCGGACAGACGGCGTTGAATTGTGCGCTCGACCTCGCCAAGAATGGCGTGCTTCAAAAATACGGCGTCGAGCTGATTGGCGCGTCGCGCGAGGCTATCGACAAGGCTGAGGATCGCGAGAAATTCAAACAGGCAATGACCCGTATCGGGTTGAGTTCGGCACGTTCTGCCATTGCCCATAGTCTGGAGGAAGCGCTGCAAGTACAGGCAATGGTGGGTTATCCAGCTATTATTCGGCCGTCATTTACCATGGGTGGCAGCGGCGGCGGTATTGCATACAACCGCGTGGAATTTCTGGATATCTGCGAACGCGGCCTGGAAGCTTCGCCTACGCGGGAATTGCTGATCGAGGAATCGGTCATCGGTTGGAAAGAATTCGAGATGGAGGTGATACGCGACAAGAAAGACAATTGCATCATCATCTGCGCCATTGAAAACCTCGATCCCATGGGAGTGCACACTGGGGACTCCATCACCGTAGCCCCGGCACAGACCCTGACAGACAGGGAATACCAGATCATGCGTAACGCATCAATAGCGGTGTTGCGCGAAATAGGGGTGGAAACAGGCGGTTCCAATGTACAGTTTGCTATCAACCCGCAGGACGGGCGCATGCTCGTAATCGAGATGAACCCTCGGGTATCGCGCTCCTCCGCGCTGGCTTCGAAAGCGACTGGATTTCCCATCGCCAAGGTGGCGGCCAAGCTCGCGGTAGGTTATACATTGGATGAACTCAGGAACGATATTTCTGGCGGGGCAATGCCGGCGTCATTCGAGCCATCCATAGATTATATCGTCACCAAAATACCGCGCTTCGCTTTCGAGAAATTTCCACAGGCCAATGATCGCCTCACCACACAGATGAAGTCGGTGGGCGAGGTGATGGCGATTGGACGAACTTTTCAGGAATCTCTTCAAAAGGCGTTGCGCGGGCTGGAGATCGGCGTAGACGGATTGGATGAGAAAACAGCGGATATCGAAACGATCGCGGCCGAACTGGCTGATCCGGGTCCGGATCGGATCTGGTACGTTGCCGATGCGTTTCGTTGCGGCATGGCTTTTGATGAAATTCAAGAGCATACGCATATCGATCCCTGGTTCCTGGTTCAGATCGAAGATCTGGTAAGGCAGGAGCAGTCCGTTGTCGGAAAATCTCTGGATACATTTGATCTGCATGCATTGCGTAAATTGAAACGCAGCGGTTTTTCAGATCGGCGCCTGGCGAAGCTGATGAATGCTACACAGGAGGCGGTCCGCGCACGGCGGCATCAGCTCGGCCTGCGCCCGGTGTACAAACGGGTTGATACTTGCGCCGCCGAGTTCGCTACGCGTACTGCGTATATGTATTCCACTTACGAAGAGGAATGTGAAGCGCTGCCGAGCGACAGGAAAAAGATAATGGTACTGGGAGGTGGGCCCAACCGTATCGGTCAGGGTATCGAGTTCGATTACTGCTGTGTTCACGCAGCGCTGGCCTTAAGTGAGGATGGTTTCGAGACTATCATGGTCAACTGCAATCCCGAGACGGTTTCGACCGATTACGATACTTCGGATCGGCTTTATTTCGAGCCCGTGACTTTGGAGGACGTACTCGAAATCGTCGCAGTGGAGAGGCCTTTGGGTGTGATCGTGCAATATGGCGGGCAGACGCCGTTGAAGCTTGCACGCGATCTCGAGGCTAATGGCGTCCCGATTATCGGTACCAGCCCGGACATGATCGACTGTGCCGAAGATCGGGAGCGTTTTCAGAAAATGCTGCATCAGCTTGGGCTGAAACAACCGCCAAACCGCATCGCGAGAAATGCGGAAGCAGCGATTGCCGCTGCCGGCGAAATCGGTTATCCCCTGGTGGTTCGTCCCAGTTACGTATTGGGAGGGCGAGCCATGGAAATCATCCATGAGCAAGCGCATCTCGAACGGTATATGCACCAGGCGGTAAAGGTTTCGCACGACTCCCCCGTGCTGCTGGACCATTTTCTGAACGACGCCGTGGAAGTGGATGTGGATGCGATCTGCGATGGCGAAGCCGTGCTGATTGGGGGAATCATGGAACACATCGAGCAGGCCGGTGTGCATTCAGGCGATTCGGCATGTTCATTGCCGCCGTTCAACCTGCCAGCGCCAATCCAGGATGAGCTGCGTCGTCAGACTTCGGCAATGGCGCGCGCGCTCAAGGTTGTAGGATTGATGAATGTGCAATTTGCCATTCAGGGTAGTACCGTTTACGTACTCGAAGTAAATCCGAGAGCCTCTCGTACCGTCCCTTTCGTATCCAAAGCCACCGGATTACAGTTGGCAAAAATTGCTGCGCGCTGTATGACGGGAATAACGCTTGCACGCCAGGGTGTAGTCAAGGAATTCATTCCCTACTATTATTCCGTAAAGGAAGCTGTCTTTCCTTTTATAAAATTTCCTGGCGTAGACACCATACTCGGACCCGAAATGAAGTCGACCGGCGAAGTGATGGGAGTGGGGCAAACGTTTGCCGAAGCGTTTGTGAAGTCGCAACTGGCCGCGGGAGTAAAACTTCCGCTCTCGGGTAAAGTCTTCATCAGCGTCCGCCAGGCGGACAAGCCCCGTGTGGTGGAAATCGCGCGCAATCTTGCACAACTGGGATTCACGCTTTATGCTACCCGTGGTACTGCAGCAGTCCTGAGCTTGGCCGGACTGGCCGTAACGCCGGTAAACAAGATGGCGGAAGGGCGCCCGCACATAGTGGACATGATCAAAAACGGTGAGATGTCTTTGATTATCAATACCGTGGAAGACAAGCGGAGCGCGATTCACGACTCTTACTCGATCCGCCATGCAGTGTTGCAGGCAAGGGTAACATATTACACTACGCTGGCAGGCGCACGCGCTGCCTGCATCGGCATGGCAAGTATGCAGGAGTTGCAGGCCTACAGTTTGCAAACACTCCACGGATTGCGAGGAGCGATGCCGGCATCCTTTCATGCAGATGGAGATGGGGATGTCCGGTTTAAGGCGCAGGGAACGGACTTGCCGCAAATTTAGCGAAATAGATCGGTCAACGAATCGAAAACAAAACAGGTGGTGATAAAAGTCTTATGAGCACAATTCCCTTAACAGTAGTCGGCGCCGGAAAACTGCGCGCCGAATTGCAAGAAATGAAAACCGTGCAGCGTCCCGCCGTTATCGCGGCGATTGCGGAAGCCCGCGCTCACGGTGATCTTTCCGAAAATGCGGAATACGAAGCCGCCAAGGAACGACAGGGTTTTATCGAGGGACGCATCGCCGAATTAGAGAGTAAGCTTTCCAATGCTCAGATCATCGATCCCGCTTTGCTCGATGCGGATGGCGCCTGTGTATTTGGCGCAACTATCGATTTGGAGGACATGGCCAACGCGACGACGGTAACTTATCAGATTGTCGGGGACGACGAAGCCGACATCAAGGAGGGAAAAATCTCCATCAGCTCCCCCATTTCTCGCGCGCTGATCGGCAAGTATCCCGGGGATGTGGCCGAAGTCATGGCGCCGGGTGGATTGCGGGAGTATGAGATTCTTGACGTGAGATATGTTTGAGCATCGCTATATCTATATCTTTCCGATAAGCTATGTGCAGTAACGTATCAGCTCGGGGCGCCGCCCGGTAAACCATGTCTGGCAGGTCTGGTCCGGCGTGACTTCTTGTCATTGCGACCAGGGGTATTGCCGGGTGAACTTATCTTTTCCGGCCTGGGACGATAGATTACCAATATCTTGCCGATATGCTGTATAGGGGCGGCTCCGAGGCGCTCGCAGATTTCAACCAGCAAGGCGTTTCTTGTTTCGCGCTCATCCTCAGACACTTTGACTTTGATCAGCTCGTGACTTTTGAGCCCCTGATCCAGCTCATGGATAACGCTTTCCGACAAACCTGCTCCGCCTATCCAGACAATTGGCTTGATGGCATGGGCAAGCGCCTTGAGTGCTCGCCGTCGCGCGAGTGCGAGTTCTAGCATAAGTTTTCCGAAAAGCATCCATTTTACGCGATGAAATCCTCCAAAACCAGCAAAGCCTGGATGAAAGAGCATGTGAATGATTTTTTTGTAAAGCAGGCAAAAAAAGAAGGTTACCGTTCACGTGCTGCCTATAAGCTGATCGAGATTGCCGAGCGTGATCATCTGCTTCGGCCAGGCATGACAGTGGTAGACCTTGGTGCGGCACCGGGTGGGTGGTCGCAGGTGGCAGCAGAAAAACTGGCTGGAAAAGGCGGGGTGATTGCGCTGGATCTGCTGGAAATGGCGGCTTTGCCCGGCGTCACATTCATTCAAGGCGATTTCACCGAAGCGTCCATTTTGGCGGAATTGAAAATACATCTCGGGAAATGTCCTCTTGACCTTGTAATCTCGGATATGTCACCTAATATAACGGGCATAGGAGTAACCGATCAAGCGCGCGGCATGTATCTGGCGGAGCTTGCTTTGGAGTTTTCCGTGGAGCGATTGAACTCTGATGGTAACTTTCTCGTCAAAGTATTTCAAGGTTCCGGTTTTGAGGAATTTTTACGCGCAATGCGTGCTACATTCAGTCGGGTGATAACACGTAAACCTGAGGCATCCCGGGGTCGCAGCAGTGAAATCTATTTGCTGGGGATGGGGAAGCGGAAATGAGTACTTGAACCGAAAGCAAGTGATATGCAGGCGAGTTTACGAAACATCAGGTTTACGAAACACTATAAGAGCCATGGAGGGCATGCTGGCTATTATAAATCTCGAAATGGGTTTAGAATGAAGCATTCAAGGATTTTGACGGCGCAAGCCAAGGAGCTATCTTGAACAATCTCATTAAAAACATGGCCATCTGGCTTGTGATTGCTTTGGTGCTGATGACGGTGTTCAATCAGTTCAGCACCCGACAGGCGGCACAGGCGCCGATGGAATACTCGCAGTTCATCGACGAAGTGAAGCAGGGCAGGATTGCCAAGGTGACCATTGAAGGACGAACGCTGAAAGGCACCAAATCCGATGGTCGGCGTTTTACCACTTACACGCCTTCGGATCCCTGGATGGTAAGCGACCTGCTGAAGGCCGGCGTCATCATTGATGCCAAGCCGGAAGAAGAGCCTTCGCTGCTGATGAACATTTTCGTTTCATGGTTTCCGATGCTTCTACTGATAGGCGTATGGATTTTCTTTATGCGCCAAATGCAGGGTGGCGGCCGGGGTGGTGGTGCATTCTCTTTCGGAAAGAGCAAGGCACGCATGCTTGACGAGTCCACCAATCAGGTAACGTTTGCTGACGTGGCGGGTTGCGAGGAGGCCAAAGAGGAGGTTTTCGAGCTGGTCGAATTCTTGCGTGATCCCAGCAAGTTCCAGAAGTTGGGCGGGCGGATTCCCCGCGGTGTATTAATGGTGGGAAGTCCGGGTACGGGTAAAACTCTTCTGGCTCGTGCAATTGCGGGCGAGGCCAAAGTTCCGTTTTTCAGTATTTCCGGCTCTGATTTTGTGGAAATGTTCGTCGGTGTCGGTGCGGCAAGAGTGCGTGACATGTTCGAGCAAGCCAAGAAGCACGCACCCTGCATTATTTTCATCGATGAAATCGACGCGGTCGGCCGTCAACGCGGCGCGGGCCTCGGCGGCGGGAACGACGAGCGGGAACAAACATTGAATCAGCTGCTGGTCGAGATGGATGGCTTCGAGGGAACCGCCGGCGTTATTGTGATTGCAGCTACCAACCGGCCTGATGTGCTTGACCCGGCGCTATTACGTCCTGGCCGTTTCGACCGGCAGGTGACGGTACCGCTCCCCGACATTCGTGGCCGCGAGCAAATACTGCACGTACATATGCGCAAGGTACCGATCGCGCCCGATGTGCATGCGGAAATCATTGCGCGAGGTACGCCGGGGATGTCCGGTGCCGATCTGGCCAATCTGGTGAACGAGGCAGCACTGTTTGCGGCACGTAGCAATAAGCGACTTGTGGATATGGACGACTTCGAGCGTGCGAAGGACAAGATCTTCATGGGTGCGGAACGACGCTCTGTTGTGATGCCGGAGCGCGAACGGCGCAATACTGCCTATCACGAATCCGGACATGCGGTAGTGGCGCAGTTGCTGCCCAAAACCGATCCGGTGCACAAGGTTTCCATCATTCCGCGAGGACGTGCGCTAGGCGTGACGATGCAGTTACCGACGGAAGACCGTTTCAGCATGGATCGCGAGGAAATTCTGCAGAACATTGCAGTCTTGTTTGGTGGACGTATTGCCGAGGAAGTATTCATGGGGCAGATGACCACGGGCGCATCCAACGACTTTGAGCGTGCTACGGAAATGGCAAGGCGCATGGTCACGCAATGGGGCATGTCGGATTCCCTCGGTCCGATGGTGTATGGGGAGAATGAGGGAGAAGTTTTTCTCGGCCGCTCCGTTACCACCCACAAGAACGTCAGCGAAGCCACCATGCAGAAGGTGGACGTAGAAATTCGCCGTATCATTGATATGCAGTACACACTGGCGCGAGGGCTGATCGAGGAAAATCGCGACAAAATCGAGGTGATGGCCAAAGCCCTGCTGGAATGGGAAACCATAGACTCTGATCAGATCGGCGATATAATGGAAGGCCGTCCACCCCGGGCCCCGAAGCCTAGCAAATCCACGCCGACGCCGCCCAGGGACAATACGCCGCCGACGGCGCCAGCACCAACAGCGACGCCAGCTCAGGAAGTTTAAGCGTTGAAGGTATTTCCGAGCTGTACAAAATGAATTAGGCGGGCTCGTCCCGCCTTTTTCTTTTTCCAATTGACGGCTACACCGCCAAATTTCCGTGTTCCCATTCCCGCAATTTAACGCGCATCATCCTCGCGCCGCCCTCGTGATGGGGATCCTCAATGTAACGCCAGATTCCTTTTCTGACGGAGGTTTGTGCGGCTCGACCGAGCACGCGCTCCGCCATGCGGCACGCCTGATTGAACAGGGGGCGGACTGGCTGGACGTGGGCGGCGAGTCTACTCGCCCCGGCAGCACCTCCATCAGTGTGGAAGAAGAATTGCGCCGCGTCATTCCGGTAGTTGAGGCTTTGGCTGGCATGAATGTATCTGTTTCGGTCGATACATCCAAGCCGGAGGTGATGCGTGCGTCGATAAAGGCGGGCGCCACCATGATTAACGATGTCAATGCGCTACAGGCAGCAGGTGCGCTTGAAGCGGTTGCCGCCGGAGGCGTGGCAGCATGCCTCATGCACATGCGCGGCGCTCCGCAGAGCATGCAAATCAACCCTCGATACGATGATGTGGTGGCGGAAGTGAAAGTCTTTTTGCAGCAGCGCCTCAATGCGGCGCAAGCCGCAGGTATCCCGCGTGAGCGGTTGGTGATAGATCCTGGCTTTGGCTTTGGCAAAACCCACGACCATAATATCCAGTTGCTGCGCTACCTCGACCGCTTCACCGATCTTGATGTACCGGTAATGGTAGGATTGTCGCGCAAGGCAATGTTGGGGAAAATAACCGGCAACCAGGTGGATGACCGCGTTCACGCCAGTATTTCCGCCGCTTTGCTGGCAGTGGCGAGGGGTGCGGCAATTGTGCGGGTGCACGATGTAAAAGCAACCAGGGATGCGCTAGCGGTTTATAATATTATCGAACAACGACAATAAACTGCAGGGTGGCGCTTGCGCTGCCACTGTAGTAACTATCCACGGAACATTCAATTGACAAAAAAATATTTTGGCACTGACGGCATACGCGGGCGTGTAGGAGAGATGCCTATTACGCCCGAATTCGTTATGCACCTCGGTTATTCTGCCGGTAACGTCCTGGCGTCGTCGGAATGGCATCTATCCAAGGGCGAACGTCCAGCGGTACTGATCGGTAAGGATACTCGCATATCAGGGTATATGCTTGAATCAGCTTTACAAGCGGGGCTTTCCGCCGCAGGAGTGGATGTGCTGCTTTCCGGGCCTATGCCGACGCCGGCGGTAGCCTACCTCACTCGCGCACTGCGACTGCAGGCGGGTATAGTCATTTCCGCTTCACATAACCCGTTCGAAGACAACGGCATCAAATTTTTTTCCGCAGCGGGCACGAAGTTGCCCGATGTGACCGAGCATGCGATAGAGGCAGGACTGAAGGCGCCCATCAAATCGATGCCGTCAGCGCAGCTTGGGAAAGCGCGCAGGGTCAATGACGCCAGAGGGCGTTACATCGAATTCTGCAAGAGCACCTTTCCGAATCATCTCGATTTGCGTGGTTTGCGCATCGTAGTTGACTGTGCTCATGGTGCGACATATCAAATTGCTGGCCCAGTGCTGCATGAGCTGGGCGCGGATGTTGTTGCCATCGGTGCGCAGCCCGACGGTCTCAATATCAATCTTGAATGCGGCGCGACGCATAGTGCCGCCCTGCAGGAAGCGGTCCGGCTGCATCGGGCTGATATTGGCATTGCGCTTGATGGAGACGGTGATCGCGTAATCATGGCTGACAAAAAAGGCGTGCTTTACGATGGTGACCGGCTGATCTATATCATCGCCAAGCATCGCCAGCAGAAGGGGTTGCTCAAGGGTGGGGTAGCGGGAACATTAATGACTAATCTGGCGGTAGAAAACGGTTTAAGGAAACTGGATATTCCGTTTGCTCGCGCTAACGTCGGCGACCGCCATGTATTGGAGCTCTTGCAGAAAGAAGGCTGGCAACTGGGCGGCGAAGGCTCTGGCCATATTCTTTGCATCGACAAGCATACCACCGGTGATGGCATTATTTCCGCGTTGCAAGTGCTATATGCCATGAGAGACTCCGCCAAAACGCTGCCGGAGCTTGCGCATGGCGTCACGCTTTATCCTCAACAGTTGATTAACGTCAAGGTCCCCAAGGGCTTCGATTCGCGCGCCAACCTCGCGATCAGGGCGGCCCAGGCGGATGCCGAGCGCGATCTTGACGATAGCGGCCGCGTGCTGTTGCGCCCATCAGGCACAGAACCACTGGTACGAGTGATGGTGGAGGGTGAGTCTAAGCAGAAGGTTAAGCATTGGGCAGAAAAAATAGCGGATATTGTGCGAAACGCTGCAGCGGAATGAAAAGCTGATAAATCAGTGCAAGACATTCCAGCGGACATGCACGGACTTATCCAGAGGTTTACAAGGAATGTCACAAGACCGTAATACTAATGATCTAGCATGACGATACTTCAAGACTAATATCTGATCATCCGACAAGTGAACGGGGGAAATGTTGAACTTACCGAATAGTAATAAACTGGGAATGTCTGTCGTATTTGCCGGATTGATCAGTATCAACGGTATTGCGGGGGCCGATGCAATCGTGAAAATCGATGGTTCCAGCACTGTCTATCCCATTACTGAAGCAGTGGCGGAAGATTTTCAGAAGGAAAGAAAAGGTGCGGTTAAAGTGACGGTGGGCATTTCAGGGACTGGTGGGGGCTTCAAGAAATTCTGCCGTGGTGAAACGGACATCGTCAACGCGTCGCGCCCAATTCTGAAAAAGGAAATGGACGACTGCAAAAAAATGGGCATCCAATATGTCGAAATGCCGATCGCATTTGATGCGCTGACTGTAGTAGTGAATCCCAAGAACGACTGGAGTAAAACGATTACTGTCGCAGAGTTAAAGAAGATTTGGGAGCCTGCGGCGCAGGGCAAAATCACCAAGTGGAGCCAGGTGAATCCAACATGGCCCGATGAAACGATAAAGCTCTACGGTGCGGGCGCCGATTCGGGTACTTTCGACTATTTTACGGAAGCCATTGTTGGTAAAGCCAAGTCGAGCCGTGGGGATTTTACCGCATCCGAGGATGACAATGTGTTAGTGCAAGGAGTAGCTAGCGACAAGAACGGCCTCGGATTTTTTGGTTTTGCCTACTACGCCGAAAATAAGAAAAAACTCAAGGTAGTCGCCATTGACGCAGGTAAGGGCGCTGTCGTTCCATCCGCCCAGACCGTGGAGGACGGAACTTATCAGCCGCTGTCCCGCCCTGTTTTCATCTATGTGAACATCAAGTCGGCAGAGCGGCCTGAAGTCAGACAGCTTATTGAGTTTTACATGAAAAATGCGCCTGCGCTGGTGCAGGAAGTTAAATTCTTTTCCCTGCCGGCTCAGGCCTATGCCACCAACCTGAAGCATTTTGCCGAAAAGAAGGTAGGAACTGTGTTTGGGGGCAAACCCGAAGTGAATCTCAGAATTGAAGAAGTACTCAATCGCGAGACCAGTCTATAATTCCACATATAGTGGAGCATCAGATCGCGGATGGGTTGAGGTGACGTAAGACCCGCGGCAGATTCGGTAAAAACAAACGGATTTGCTGAACATCACTGGTACCCGCCCAACCGCATCTGTCCTAGCGTTTCGTTTTCCCCTCTTTCCCGGTTTTCCCAAGCTCTGGAACTGGAGCAGTTCCTCTACGGAAATTGCCCTACGTCCAGGGCTGGAGCTCACTTATTCCACTCGTTACGACTTTGTCTTATTGCATGAGGCAAATTGGGCGCGGACGCAAATATATGGGAAAATAGGCTCTTGGAGCCATAAGCAGTGAAAGAACTTTGATTCCTGTAAAATTTTTATCGTTTGTGTAATTTCATATCTTTTAAAAAGGAATAAGTCGTGACTGTCATTCGTTTACCGGACGGATCGGAACGCAGGTATGACCACCCGGTGACGGTTGGCGACGTCGCGGCATCGATTGGTGCAGGACTGGCTCGAGCCGCGCTGGCCGGCAAAGTGAATGGCAAGCTGGTGGATATGTCCAGCACCATCGAAACTGATAGCGACTTGACGATCATCACTGAAAAGGACGCGGAAGGGCTGGAAATTATCCGTCACTCCAGCGCCCACCTGCTGGCGCATGCAGTGAAAGAGTTGTTTCCGGAAGCGCAGGTAACTATTGGACCCGTGATTGACGACGGCTTTTATTATGATTTTTCCTTTCACCGTCCATTCACGCCGGATGATCTGGCAGCAATTGAAAAACGTATGGGGGAAATCAGCGCACGCAACCTGAAAGTTGAGCGTAAAGTTTGGGAGCGTTCCCAGGCAATCAATTTTTTCAAGAAACAGGGCGAGCACTACAAGGCGCAGATCATCGAGAGCATTCCCGGCAATGAGGAAGTTTCGCTCTATTCCCAGGGAAACTTTACCGATCTATGCCGGGGCCCGCATGTGCCTGCCACATCAAGGCTCAAGGTTTTCAAGCTGATGAAGCTTGCGGGAGCTTATTGGCGCGGCGACTCGCACAATGAGATGTTACAGCGAATTTATGGCACCGCCTGGGCCAAAAAGGAAGATCAGGACACCTATCTGCGTCGCCTTGAGGAAGCGGAAAAGCGTGATCACCGTAAACTCGGCAAGCAACTGGATTTGTTTCATATTCAGGAAGAAGCACCGGGTATGGTATTCTGGCATCCCAAGGGGTGGATCATATGGCAGGAGATAGAGCAGTACATGCGGGAAATATTCCGCAATAACGGTTATCAGGAAATCCGCACGCCCTCAGTATTGGATAAAGGTCTATGGGAGCGATCAGGGCACTGGGAAAATTTCCGCGAAAATATGTTTATCACCCAATCGGAAGAGCGTGAATTTTCGGTCAAGCCCATGAACTGCCCTGGGCATGTCCAAGTGTTCAAGCAGGGACTGAAAAGCTATCGGGACCTGCCGTTGCGTCTGGCGGAATTTGGTTCGTGTCATCGGAATGAACCATCCGGCGCTTTGCATGGCATTATGCGAGTGCGAGCGTTTACTCAGGACGACGCGCACATTTTCTGTACCGAGGCCCAGGTACAGGATGAGGTGATACAATTTATTGACCTGTTGCAAAAGGTTTATACCGATTTCGGCTTTGATGAGATTCTGGTCAAGCTTTCAACCCGTCCTCAAAAACGCGTGGGATCGGAGGCGCAGTGGGATAAGGCGGAAGCCGCATTGCAAGCTGCATTGGATCACAAGAAGCTCATATGGGAGCTGCAACCTGGCGAAGGCGCCTTCTACGGACCCAAAATCGAGTTTTCGCTCAAGGATAGCATCGGCCGTTTGTGGCAGTGCGGTACTCTCCAGCTTGATTTTTCAATGCCGGAGCGATTAGATGCCGAATTTGTGGCCGAGGATAACTCCCGTCGGGTTCCAGTCATGCTTCACCGGGCGATTCTCGGATCATTGGAGCGTTTCATTGGCATTATTCTGGAAAATTATGCAGGCGCCTTGCCACTTTGGCTTGCGCCGGACCAGGCGGTAGTATTGAATATTTCTCAGGGACAAGCAGAATATGCCCGGAAAGTAGCCGAAGAGCTCAAGCATAATGGCATACGGGCGTGTGCGGACTTGAGAAATGAGAAAATAACTTATAAAATACGAGAACATAGTTTACAAAAGTTACCCTACCAAATCATCGTGGGGGAGAAGGAAGTGGCTGCACAAACGGTTTCAGTACGAACACGGGTAGGCTCCGATCTCGGTCAGATGTCTTTGCCGATGCTGATAGAACGGCTTAAAGCAGAGATATGCCTGAGAGCGGGTGAGGTTTAATTTATTAACACATTTGGGGAATTACTATAGTTCAAGAAAAAGCAGCCCGTATCAATCAGGAGATTAACGCGCCCGAAGTGCGCTTGATTGGTGTAGATGGAGAGCAAATAGGTATAGTCGCGTTGGCGGCCGCTAACACTTTGGCGGAGGAAGCCGAGGTCGATTTGGTTGAAATCGCCCCCACCGCTCGTCCCCCCGTGTGCCGGCTGATGGATTATGGCAAGTTTCGTTATCAGGAGAGCAAGAAAAAACACGAAGCCAAGCTCAAGCAGAAGCAAATCCAGATCAAGGAAGTCAAGTTCCGGCCCAACACGGACGAGGGCGATTACAACATCAAGCTGCGTAACCTGATCAGTTTTCTTGAAGAAGGCGATAAGGCCAAGATCACGTTACGGTTTCGCGGACGTGAAATGGCGCATCAGGAATTTGGTGTGCGTCTGCTTGAGCGCGTCAGAGATGATCTGGAGCCGCATGCGGTGGTTGAGCAGTTTCCCCGGATGGAAGGACGGCAAATGGTGATGGTGCTGTCTCCCCGAAAGAAAGAAGTAGCAGTCAAGCCAAAGGAAGCAAAGCCAAAGGTGGCTACGGAAACTGATGTAGCCCCCGATTAAGGGCAGAAACTCGCCTGACTGTATAGCGCAGCAGCAGGAAGTTGGAGAGAGGATAGCAGGACCGCTTATCCAAGCGTGAATCAGATAACGCAAAAGTGGGCACCGGTGTGATATTGCGCCATTCGAAAAACAAGTGATCTCCGGGTTTAAAGTGTTCCGATCAGGAAACACCCGGCGTCATGTTAAAGCAGGAGTAATGCAATGCCAAAGATGAAAACAAAAAGTGGGGCCGCAAAGCGCTTCACGGTGCGAGCGGGCGGCAGCGTCAAGCGTGCGCAAGCGTTCAAACGTCATATACTTACCAAGAAAAGCACGAAAAGCAAACGTCAGTTGCGGGGAACCGTGGGCGTTCATTGCAGTGATGCGCCATCCGTGCGTGCCATGTTGCCTTACGCCTAGGAGAGACTGAGATGCCAAGAGTAAAACGTGGTGTAACGGCTCATGCTCGTCACAAAAAAGTCCTCGATCTGGCGAAAGGCTATCGGGGCCGCCGAAAAAACGTTTATCGTATTGCCAAGGAAGCGGTGATGAAAGCGGGGCAATATGCATACCGCGACCGCCGCCAGAAGAAACGCCAGTTTCGGGCTTTGTGGATTGCTCGTATCAACGCTGCTGCCAGGGAATGCGGGTTATCCTACAGCGTTTTCATGAACGGTTTGAGGAAAGCCGCGATTGAAGTGGACCGCAAGGTTCTGGCTGATATTGCTGTATTTGATAAGCCGGCTTTTGCGAAAATAGTTGAGCAGGCCAAAGCCAGCCTGACCGTATAACAATAGTAGCAAAAACCGCTGCGAGGAGGTTAAAGGCAGAGACGCCTCGAATTGCGCCGAATTAAATGTAACCGAAAGGTATTCTGAGAAATAACGTTGCGCCATATTGAAGGTTACCGAAAAGGAGACCTTGATATGGTAA